>NZ_JBOHDN010000142.1:0-11943 GCF_050699375.1 Nocardioides sp.
GGTGGGGATGCGACCGTGGTCAACGTGGTGATCTCCCTCGAGGAGCTCCGCAAAGAGCTCGGCACCGCGACGTTGGGGTTCGACGAGACCAACGGGCACACGATCTCGGCTGCTGAGGCCCGGAAGATGGCCTGCAACGCCACCATCATCCCCTGGGTCCTCGGTAGCGACGGTCAGGTCCTCGACGCCGGCCGCTCCAGCAGATTCTTCCAACCGATCCAACGCAAGGCGCTCCGGCTCCAGCAGAAGTGCTGCCAAGCCGAAGGCTGCGACATGCCACCGGAATGGTGCGACGCCCACCACCTCAACGCCTGGGCACTCGGCGGAAAGACAGACCTCAAAGACGGGGTCCTGTTGTGTCCCCATCACCACCGGTTGGCTCATGCTCCGGAGTTCACTCATGAGCGATTGCCCGACGGCACGATCAGGTTCACCCGACGTCCCTAGACCGACACTGGTCGAGAACAACCCTCACTTCTGCTCCCGCCCTGTGATGCCGGACGCCCGCACCTCGCCACGCACGGACCAACTCCACCACCCCGTCCATGTCGAAAACGCCCTGCAGCGGCGCGTAGACACGCCTGTCAACGGGCCCTTCTCTGCGGCGGAAGGCTGCGGTCACGATCCCCTCGGCAACATCGCTGTCCAGCACCTGCGTGGCCGGGTCACGATCGCCTAGAGAGCCGCCCTCACCCCGGCGTCCTCACCCCGGCGTCCTCACCCCGGCGTCCTCAGTCGGGCGCTCTCAGTCGGGCGCTCTCAGCCGGGCGTTCTCAGTCGGGCGTTCTCAGTCGGGCGTTCTCAGTCGGGCGCTCTCAGCCCGGCGCTCTCAGCCCGGCGCCCTCGCGCGCGGTGCCCGCAGCCCGTGCCCGCAACTCGGCGTCGCCTGGACTCCGGTGCCCGCAGCTCGGGCCTGGAACCCGGTGTCTGGAACCCGGTGTCTGGAATCCGGTGCATCGGGCTGGGGACTCGGGCTGGGGACTCGGGCTGGGGACTCGGGCTGGGAACTCGGGCTGGGGACTCGGGCCGGGGACTCGGGCCGGGATTCGGGCTGGGATTCGGGCTGGGGACTCGGGCCGGCGACTCAGTCCTGTGCCTGGGCGTCGGCCGCTGGACCTCGGCGCCTCACGGTCGTGCCTGGGCGTGCTCGGTCGAGGCGGTAGCGCGATGCGGCATCTTGGACCGGTGGTCAGCGGCGATTCCAGGGAGACCGACCTATCGGCGCCAGGAGCCTACGGTGGTCTCTACAGGGTCGACCACCGGTCGCGGACGCAGGAACAGGCACGGGCCGGAGCTTGTGAGAGTTTCACGAGGTCGGACCTTCTGTCGTAGTCGACCCCGACCCACCTTCCCCGGAGGCCGACAACAGCCATCATCCCAAGCCTGTGCACAACCAAGAACGCCGCGCCTAACCCCGCCGCCGACCCTGTCATCAGCGAGAACACCTCCAGGTTAGGCGCGGCGGCGAACAGCACCACGAGCTAGCAGCCGGCAGCGTCGCAGCACTGCCCCGTACGACATCTACGACTTCTCGCCAGGCCGGAGCCGGATACCAAAACCGAGGATCCGGAGGGGGTGAGAGAGGATGAGGACATGCGCGTCCACATCGGCTGTGACCATGCCGGTCTCGAACTCAAGTCCCACCTCATCTCGCGTCTGAACGAGCTCGGCTACGAGCCCGTCGACCACGGACCCTTCGTCTACGACGCTCTCGACGACTATCCGGTCTTCTGCATCCGGGCGGCCGAGGGGGTTGCCCGGGATCGGGACCAGGGGCTCGACAGCCTCGGGGTCGTGATCGGGGGGTCCGGCAACGGTGAGCAGATGGCGGCCAACAAGGTGACAAGCATCCGGTGCGCGCTCGCCTGGAGCGAGGAGACGGCCAAGCTCGCTCGGGACCACAACAATGCTCAGGTGGTCGCGGTCGGCGGACGGATGCACAGCCTGGAGGACATGACGAGGTTCGTCGAGATCTTCCTGGCGGAGCCGTTCAGCGAGGACGAGCGGCACGTACGCCGCATCGGCCAGCTTCACACCTACGACACCGACGGCGTGCGCCCGCCGTTGCCCGACTCGGCCAAGGGCCTGGGGCCCGCCGAGGACCAGGACTGATCCGGCGATGCCCGAGGGGCACACGCTCCATCGTCTCGCTCTCGACCTGACCGACGCCTTCGCCGGTGAGCAGGTCCGGGTCAGCAGCCCGCAGGGTCGGTTCGCCGACTCCGCCGCGCTCCTTGACGGGCAGGTCGTCACCGGCGCCGAGGCGTGGGGCAAGCAGCTGTTCGTGGAGTTTCCGGGGGAGCAGTTCGTCCACATCCATCTCGGTCTCTACGGCAAGCTCGACCTGAAGGCGTACGCCGCGGAGGTGCCGCTTGCGGTGGGCCAGGTCAGGCTGCGGCTGGTCTCAGCAGGCTCGACCGCCGGGAGCGGCACGTACGCCGACCTGAGGGGTGCGACCACCTGCAATCTGGTGACGATGGCCCAGCGCGACGCGGTGGTCGCGAAGCTCGGCCCCGACCCGCTGCGCGACGACGCCGATCCGGGCCGCGGCTGGGCGCGGGTGAGTCGGAGCCGCACGACGATCGGTGCGCTGCTGATGGACCAGTCGGTCCTGGCCGGTGTGGGCAACGTCTACCGGGCCGAGGTGCTCTTCCGGCACCGGCTCGACCCGATGCGTCCGGGCAACACGTTGCGCAGGCAGCACTGGGACGCCATCTGGGACGATCTGGTCGAGCTCATGAAGGACGGGGTCGAGAAGAACCGCATCGACACCGTCCGTGAGGAGCACACGCCCGAGGCGATGGGTCGTCCTCCGCGCAAGGACGATCATGGCGGCGAGGTCTACGTGTACCGCCGCAACGGCCAGCCGTGCCTGGTGTGCGGCACGAACGTACGCACCATCGAGCTGCAGCAGCGCAACCTGTTCTGGTGCCCGAGGTGCCAGCGTGCCTACCGTCCCCGAGCGACCGTAAAGAAGTAGCCGGGACTACGCTCCGGCCTGCAAGAACGACCACGCAGCTCCCACCTCGAGACCTAGAGTGAGGCCATGTCGAGCCATGCCTTCGCAGAGCGGATGCGGAGCAACGCGATTCGCCGCAGGTTGCGCGATCCCGAGTTGCGCACCGTGCTCTGGCTCGGGCTGGTCACGATCGTCCTGACGATCTTCGCGGCGGCACAGACGAGCTGGTTGCAGTGGGTGCCGGTTGCCGTCCTGACCGTGCCGTTGCTGCTCGGTGCGGTGCTGCTCGGGCCGCGTACGTTGAGCTGGTTCGTCGTCTTCGTGATGGTGATGATCGTGGTCGCCGCCAGCCGGCTCACGCTCTCCGACCGAGACTTCGCGGCAATCGCCGTGCACTTCGCGCTCGGCGCGATCGTGCTGTTCGTGGCGATGCGCCGCACCTACCTCGGGGTGGGCGGGCTGAGCGACGAGCTGATGCTGCTCGACCTGACCCACAAGCTCGACCAGGGCGCGATCCCGCCGATGCCGACGGGGTGGCTCGCCGACTCGGCCGTTCTTCCCGCCGGTGGCACCCGGTTCGCGGGTGACTTCGTGGTGGCCGCTCGGGCGGACACGCGGCTCGAGATCGTGGTCGTCGACGTCTCGGGGAAGGGGGAGCGCGTCGGCACCAGGGCACTCCAGCTTTCCGGAGCCTTCGGTGGTCTCCTCGGCGCCGTCCCTCCCGCCGAGTTCCTGCCCGCCGCCAACCGCTACCTGCTGCGCCAGGACTGGCAGGAGGGCTTTGCGACGGCGGTCTACCTCTCGATCGACCTCAGCACCGGGGCGTACGAGATCCGCACCGCCGGCCACCCGCCCGCGCTCGTGCGCCGCGCGTCCACCGGACGCTGGGAGGAGGCCGCGAGTGACGGCCCGGTGCTGGGGCTGATCGACGACGTCGACTTCGGCGCCTGCGATGGGGTGCTCGGCTTGGGGGACATGGTGATGCTCTACACCGACGGTGTCGTGGAGGCGCCGGGTGTCGACCTCGAGCACGGCATCGGCAACCTGGTCGCCACCGCCGACCACCTCGCGGTCACCGGCCGTGGTGGGGGAGCGCGTCGGCTGCTCGAAGGACTGAGCGCCAGCTCCGACGATCGCGCCCTCGTCGCGGTCGGGAGAAGATGAGCCCGCTGTCGCCCGCCTGAGCCGCTCGATCCGAGCCGTTCCAACTGGTCAGTAGGGGAGCCGGTTACAGGTGTGAGCCACATCTGTGGCAGGATTTCGCAGGTTGCACGAGGGCCTGGCTCTCGCATGCGCGGATGTAGCTCAATGGTAGAGCCTCAGTCTTCCAAACTGATTACGCGGGTTCGATTCCCGTCATCCGCTCCAAGAGGCCCCGCCCGCAGATTGGGGAGGGTCCCTTGACGGGGCGTAGCGTAGTGGCTAGCGCGCCTGCTTTGGGAGCAGGAGACCGCAGGTTCGAGTCCTGTCGCCCCGACATCTCCCTGAAATTTCAAAGCCCCTGCACGCGACATCATCTATGAACCAAACGACAGGAGACACCCTGTGAAGAGCGCCGTCGAGACGTTGAGCCCGACCCGGGCCAAGCTGACCGTCGAGGTGCCCTTCGAGGAGCTCAAGCCGAGCCTCGACGCGGCGTACAAGCAGATCGCCCAGCAGATCAACGTCCCCGGCTTCCGCCGCGGCAAGGTCCCGCCCCAGGTGGTCGACAAGCAGGTCGGCCGCGGCGCGGTGCTCTCCGAGGCGGTCAACAACGTCCTCCCGCAGCTGTACTTCGACGCCCTCCAGGAGAACTCGCTCGAGCCGCTGGCGCAGCCCGAGATCGAGGTCACCAAGCTCGAGGACAACGAGGCTCTGGAGTTCACCGCCGAGGTCGACGTCAAGCCCGAGATCACGCTGCCCGACTACGAGGGCATCGAGGCGAAGGTCGACGACATCGAGCTTCCCGACGCGGACGTCGAGGAGCAGATCCAGTCGATGCGCGAGCGCTTCGGCACCCTCAAGGACGTCGAGCGTCCCGCGGCCGACGGTGACTTCGTCGTCATCGACCTGAAGGCCACCAAGGACGGCGACGACGTCGAAGGCGCCGAGGCTGTCGGGATGAGCTACCAGGTCGGCAAGGGCGGCATGCTCGACGGTCTCGACGAGGCCATCGGCGGGCTCTCCGCCGGCGAGTCGAAGGACTTCAAGAGCACCCTCGTCGGTGGTGAGCTGATCGGCCAGGAGGTCGACGTCAACGTCACCGTCAACCAGGTGCAGGAGCAGGAGCTCCCCGAGTACGACGACGAGTTCGCCCAGCTCGCCAGCGAGTTCGACACGGTCAAGGAGCTCGAGGAGGACGTACGCACGCGCCTCGGCAACGGCAAGCGCCTCGAGCAGGCCGCTGCCGCCCGTGACGCCGTGCTCGAGTCGCTCCTCGAGAAGATCGAGATCCCGCTGCCGGAGAGCATCGTCGCCGACGAGCTCACCGCGCGCCGCGAGGGCATCGAGCAGCAGCTCGGCTACGCCGGCCTCACTTTCGAGAAGTACCTCGAGGACGAGGGCCAGACGATCGAGGAGTTCGAGGCTGACCTCGACCGCCGCGTTCGTGACGCCGTCGCCGCCCAGCTGATCCTCGACCAGATCGCCAAGGAGAAGGAGATCGGGGTCGAGCAGCAGGAGCTGACCGAGCACATGATGCGCCGCGCGCAGCAGTCCGGCCAGGACCCGCAGGAGTTCGTCAACCACATGCTCGAGCACAACCACGTGCCCGAGCTGGTCCAGGAGATCCTGCGCGGCAAGGCGCTCGCCCAGCTGGTCGAGGCCGCCACGGTCACCGACGAGTCCGGAAACACCGTCGAGCTGAAGAACCTCCGTCCCGACGGCACCATCGGCGAGGACGAGCCCGAGGTCGAGGCCACCGACGAGGTCTCCGATGAGGCTCCCGAGGAGACCGAGAAGGCTGACGCCTGATCATCAGACGTACGTCGCCCCTGCCCGAATAGGGCAGGGGCGCTGTCGTTTTGCCGGATCCCCGAGCCCAGCGCGTGGCGAGCTCGCGAGCCGCGAAGCGATCGCCGGACTACTGCGCGTCGTAGTTGTCCGCCGGGTCGCCCGAGACCTCCAGGCGCTTGGCGGCGCAGTCGGTCCGGGACAGCCCCTGCTCCACGCACCACTCCAGCGCGGGTGCGGAGGTTTCGCCGGGATATGGCACCACGACGGCGTACATCCCCGCCTTCACATACGAGCTCGGCCACTCGCCGGTGTCGAGGAGCAGCACGTCGGGATGGCTGTCCTTCAGCTTCTGGTAGCGGGCCAGCGCCTTGTTCCAGTCTGCGTCGCCGCCGTCGCCCGCGCCGACGGCGGCGAGCTGCGGGATCCAGGTGCCGATGAGCTTGGTCGCCGCCTCGGTGTCTGACCGCGAGATCCGGAGCAGCTGCGTCTCCGGCGGTGCGTCCCGATCCACCGGCGGCTCGCTCGTGGTCGGTGTGGGGCTCTCCGGGGGACCTGCCTCGGACTGGGCCGGCCCGATCCCGTCCTTGCCGAAGATGAACCCGAGCACACCGGCGATGAGCACCAGCACCGCGATCATCACCAGGATCGGCACGGTGCGGCCCTTGCCCGGTTCCGCAGAGTGTGGCTGGGCCTGAGGCGGGGGAGGACCGAAGAGGGCCCCCCGAACGCTGCGCGGCGCGGCCGACTCGTCGCTGACCTCGTCCACGAAGAGGGGACGCTCCTGCTGCGGGGGTGTGAGGAGCAGGGCGCCGCAACCGATGCAGTAGACGGCACCGGGCAGCACCGCGTCACCGCACGACGGGCACTGGGAATCCTTCTCGTCGTTCACTCGGCTTACCCCCTTCCCCATACGACGGTAACCCGTCAAGACCGTTATCGTCACGCAACACCAGTAACAACAGCCTCACAGACACCATAATCGCGAGTGAACGCAAACCTACGGAAGATGGTCGGCGCCGAAGTGATCTGAGACACCCGACATGCGCGAAGGTCGCACAGGTGTTCCTGTCTCGGGGCCGCAGGCCCTACCCTTCCAGCGTGACCTCTACCCCTGAGACCGTTCGCGCCGTGGTCCTCAACGTCGAGGACGCTCCTGTGGACCCGGGCGCCGCGGAGCACCTCGATCGCGGCCAGGGCAAGGTCGCCGGTCTGGTCGGGCTGGCGAAGATCGCCTGGCGCATCACCGCTTTCGCCCGTCGCCCGTTCACGGCGCCGCTGGCGTTGGCCGCGCCGATCATCAGGGGTGTGGCCAACGCCGACTCCAGGCCCGCCGTCGCGGTCCGCCACGAGGGACGCACGGTCAGCCCGCGCGAGTGGGTCGCAGCACAGCGACGGAGCGAGACGAACCCCCGCATCCTGGTCCTGATCCCGCCGGCCGGAAAAGACGAGGACATCTGGGACGAGGGCTCCCGGGCCACCGGCGCGACGTACGCGGACCGCCTCGCCGAGCTGCTCGGCTGGATGCCGCTGCACATGAACGTGTCGGCGGGCAGCAAGTCGGTGCCCGCCGCGGTGGCACTCAGCAGCCGGATCCAGGAGTGCGTCGACGCCCTCGCGGCGGAGCCGCGCATCGATGCTGCCGGATCGCCGCGAATCGTTCTGGTCGGCTACGCCGGTGGTGGTCTGGTCGCCCGCAACGCCCTCGGGGTGGCCACCTCCGGGGCACGGCCGTGGACGACGTACGTCTCCGAGCTCATCGCCCTGGGCACAACGCCCTACGCGGTGACCTCGGCCCCGATCTCGGGTGGTGTCGGCAAGCAGATCGACGAGCACCTGGCGGGGATCGCGGTCGTCGGGGCCGACGAGGCGATGCTGCCGCCGCGCCCGCACGTCGACTACCTGCTGGTCACCGACAAGGCGACCTCGCGTCCCCACCGGGTCGGTCGACTCTTCGGGGAGATGCTGTGGTGGCGGCACAAGACACCGCTGCGGTCGCGACGGGTCCGTGACCTGTTCCCGACGGCGGAGCGTTTCACGCTGTCGACGGCCGACACGCCGCTGTCGAACCACCCTGCGGTGCACGACGCTCTGCTGCGCTGGCTCGCCTGACCCGGGCTGAGTCGCGGCCCGCGGAATACGCCGTCGGCGAACAACGGCACACCAGCCGTGGAACAACTGGCTGTGGAGGCTAGTGTCGATCCTGTGAACATCGACTCCAGCGCGGCTGACGCTCACGCCGGTGCCCCAGGGCTCTCCCCGAGCCTGGGTGGCAACGGCGGTGGTCTGAGCCTTCTCGACGACAACATCTACACCCGACTGCTGCGGGAGCGCATCGTCTTCCTCGGCTCCGAGGTCCGCGACCAGAACGCGAACGCGATCTGCGCGCAGCTCCTGCTGCTCTCCGCGGAGGACCCGGAGGCCGACATCTTCCTCCACATCAACTCACCCGGTGGCTCGGTGGATGCCGGCATGGCCATCTACGACACGATGAACTACATCCCCAACGACGTCGCGACCGTCGGCATGGGTCTGGCCGCATCGATGGGGCAGTTCCTGCTCTGCGCCGGCGCGAAGGGCAAGCGCTACGCGCTCCCGCACGCGCGGATCATGATGCACCAGCCCTCCTCGGGCATGGGCGGCTCCGCCTCCGACATCAAGATCCAGGCGCAGCAGTCGCTGCACATCAAGAAGGTGCTGCTCGAGCTGATCAGCGAGCACACCGGCCAGAGCGTCGACCAGGTGACGGTCGACGCCGACCGCGACCGCTGGTTCACCGCTTCCGAGGCACTCGACTACGGCCTGGTCGACCAGGTCATCAGGAGTGCCCGGGAAGCCTCCGACGAGGGCCGACCCGCCCACAAGAAGGACTGAGGACATGAACTACTACATCCCGCAGTGGGAGGAGCGTACGTCGTACGGCGTCCGCCGGATCGACCCCTACGCCAAGCTCTTCGAGGACCGGATCATCTACCTGGGCACCCCGATCAGCGACGATGTCGCCAACGCGGTCATCGCCCAGCTGCTGTGCCTGCAGTCGATGAACCCCGACCAGGACATCTCGATCTACATCAACAGCCCCGGTGGCTCGTTCACGGCATGCACCGCCATCTACGACACGATGCAGTTCATCAAGCCGGACGTGCAGACCGTCTGCATCGGTCAGGCCGCCTCTGCCGCGGCGATCCTGCTCGGCGCGGGCGCGCACGGCAAGCGGATGGCGCTGCCCAACAGCCGCATCCTGATCCACCAGCCCTACACCGAGGGCACCTTCGGCCAGACCTCGGACATCGAGATCCAGGCCAACGAGATCCTGCGGATGCGTGAGCTGCTCGAGAAGATGATCGCCGACCACAGCGGAAAGTCGCTGGAGGAGGTCAGCCAGGACATCGAGCGAGACAAGATCCTCACCTCCGAGCAGGCGGTTGAGTACGGCCTGATCGACTCGGTGCTCGAGTCGCTCAAGACGCCCGCTCTCGTTTGACCATCGGGCCCCGCGCCGCTCCCACACTGAAGGCGCGGCGCGGGGTACCGTCACTAACTATTCGGATCCAGTAGTACAAGTCGGGGAAGGAAGGCCACTCGTGGCACGCATCGGCGACGGAGGTGACCTGCTGAAGTGCTCCTTCTGTGGGAAGAGCCAGAAGCAGGTCAAGAAGCTCATCGCGGGTCCCGGCGTCTACATCTGTGACGAGTGCATCGATCTCTGCAACGAGATCATCGAGGAGGAGCTCAACGAGGGCTCCGAGGTGGAGATCGCCGACCTCCCCAAGCCGAAGGAGATCTTCGACTTCCTCAACTCCTACGTCATCGGCCAGGAGCAGGCGAAGAAGTCGCTCGCGGTGGCGGTCTACAACCACTACAAGCGCGTCCAGGCCGGCCTGCAGCCCGGCGGTCCCCAGGGCCCCGGCAAGCACGCCAAGGAGGAGCAGGTCGAGGTCGCCAAGTCCAACATCTTGGTGATCGGTCCGACCGGCTGCGGCAAGACCTACCTGGCGCAGACGCTGGCCCGGATGCTCAACGTTCCCTTCGCCATCGCGGACGCCACGGCCCTGACCGAGGCCGGCTACGTCGGCGAGGATGTCGAGAACATCCTCCTCAAGCTGATCCAGGCCGCCGACTACGACGTCAAGAAGGCCGAGACCGGCATCATCTACATCGACGAGATCGACAAGGTGGCCCGCAAGGCGGAGAACCCCTCGATCACGCGCGACGTCTCCGGCGAGGGCGTGCAGCAGGCCCTGCTGAAGATCATCGAGGGCACCACCGCCTCGGTGCCGCCGCAGGGCGGCCGCAAGCACCCGCACCAGGAGTTCATCCAGATCGACACCACCAACATCCTCTTCGTGGTGGGCGGCGCCTTCGCCGGTCTGGAGCACATCGTCGAGCAGCGGGTCGGCAAGAAGACCCTCGGGTTCACCGCCGAGGTGCGTGGCAAGGCCGAGAAGGAGGCCGAGGACCTCCTCAAGCTGGTGCGTCCCGAGGACCTCACCAAGTTCGGGCTGATCCCTGAGTTCATCGGCCGGCTGCCGCTGATCGCGAGCGTCGAGAAGCTCGACCAGGCCGCCCTCGTCAAGATCCTGACCGAGCCGCGCAACGCGTTGGTGAAGCAGTATCAGAAGCTCTTCGACCTCGACGGCGTCGACCTCGAGTTCACCGAGGACGCGATCACCGCGATCGCCGACAAGGCTCTCGAGCGCGGCACGGGTGCCCGCGGCCTGCGGGCGATCATTGAGGAGGTCCTCCTCTTCGTGATGTACGACGTACCCTCCCGCGCCGACGTCGGCAAGGTGATCGTCAACGGCGCCGTCGTCCAGGACGGCGAGATGCCGACACTCGTTCCTCGCGAGAAGGAAACGAAGAAGAAGTCGGCCTAGTCCGTTTGGGTCATTTTCGCCGCTTGGCTGCGTGTCAGCCCGGTCGGTCGGACAGAATGCGCACTGATGATCATCCGTACATCTCCGTCTCGGTATCCCGGTAGGGTCGTGGCCACGTGAGGTTCCAGAGGGGACCGGCGCTGGCCTATGCCGCCGTTGTCCTCGTCGGACTGCTCGTGCTCGTCCAGACACTGAGCCCTGATGTGTCCTCGTTGCATCGGGTGCCGCGTACGCTCTCGGGCCAGGCCGAGTTCACGGTCGTTCCCCCGGCGCCGACACCTGACGTCTCCGGTGTGGACACGATCCCGGGCACGGGTGACGGTGCTGACGAGAAGACCGACGGGGACCGGGCGGTAAAGCCGGCCCAGCCGGACGAACAGGGTGAGCCGACGCCCGATGAGGAACCCGCAGCGCCGGCCCCGTCCGACACACCCGAGGCGCCACCGTCGGCCGACCCGACGACGCCGGCCGACCCGGGTGACGACCCGGGCGAGACCGCACCGCCGACGCTCCTACCGTCCGTGGGCCCGGTTCCGGGCATCATGGCGCCGATGATCTGGCCGTTCGTCTCCGCCGAGGACTCGAGGCCTCTCGACGAGTCGGTGCCCATGTTCCTGCGGCAGCTGATCGCCGCCGGCGCCGATGTCCCGGTCAAGGACCTTCCGGTGGTCGAGGACGAGACGATCTCCGCGGGTGAGGCGCCGCGGCCGCCGCAGCGGCGCTCGGACCAACGGCGCTCTGAGCCCGAGCGATCGCCCGAAGACAAGGCTTGCGAGCCTGGTGCAGAGGACACCGAGGAACCGGAGACCCTGCCTGCTCCCGACGATGCGGACCAGAAGTCGGATGAGACGTCCGAGCCGCGGGACGAGGACGACGCCACGCCCGACTGCGCGGAGGCGTGCGTCGAGCCGAAGTCACCGGTAGGGTCATCGCCCGCAGCCGAAGGCGAGGACTCCGCAGACGTGCCTTCCGAGGATGAGACCTCGGGTGCGCCGGTCGAGGGGGAGCCGCGCCAGGACAGCGAGGAAGAGAAGACCTGCGCCGAGGAGTCGGCGCACTAAGGATCACTCGGGGCGACCAGCACCACGCCAGAGTGACCGGCCGAGTGCATCCCCCCGGGGCGCTGGGCCGAGGTGAGGGACGAAGCAGGCCCCGGACCGCTCAGCGGTCCGGGGC
>NZ_JBOHDN010000143.1:0-4393 GCF_050699375.1 Nocardioides sp.
GAGCGACCTGCCGCACCACCGACTTTCGGTAGGCGTCGGGCATCCAGTCGCGCGGCTCGATGCGGTCCTTGCGGGCGACGGTCGACCGGAACTGCGCCTCGAGCTCTGAGCCGACACCAGCCGATGAGCTGACCGATGACATGGGTCCTCCAGGTGCGGGTCGACAAACCGAATGATCGGTCTGTAGCATACACGCCACCATCCGATTGACAAGCCGAAGGGAGCCTCACCGTGAGCGCACTGCTCGAGAGCTATGTGGCAGGCAGCTGGTACGCCGCCGACGACGAGGGCCAGCCGATCCTCGACGCGGTCACGGGAGAGGAGGTCACGCGCGTCTCGAGCCGAGGCCTGGACTACGCCGCCCTCGTCGCCCACGCCCGGCAGGTCGGAGGCCCGGCGATCCGGAAGCTGACCTTCCACGAGCGCGCCGCGATGCTCAAGGCGCTCGCCAAGCACCTCGGTCAGTTCAAGGACGACTTCTACGCCCTCTCCTTCCGCACCGGCGCCACCCAGCGCGACTCGCTGGTCGACATCGACGGCGGCATCGGCACCGTGTTCTCCTACGCCAGCAAGGGCACCCGCGAGCTCCCCAACGACACGATCGTCCTGGACGGCGGCACCGAGGCTCTCGGCCGCAACGGCACCTTCCTGGGCCAGCACATCTACACGTCGCGTCCCGGCGTCGCGGTCCAGATCAACGCGTTCAACTTCCCCGTCTGGGGCATGCTGGAGAAGCTCGCGCCCGCGTTCCTCGCCGGCCTGCCGAGCATCGTCAAACCGGCCAGCCAGACGGCCTACCTGACCGAGGCGGTCGTACGCCGCATCGTCGAGTCCGGCATCCTGCCCGAGGGCAGCCTGCAGCTGGTGAGCGGCAGCGCCGGCACCCTGCTGGACGAGCTCGACGAGCAGGACTCGGTCGCCTTCACCGGCTCGGCCCACACCGCCGAGATCCTGCGCAACCACCCCGCTGTGCTGAAGCACGGCGTACGCCTCGGGGTGGAGGCAGACTCGCTCAACTGCTCGATCCTGGGCCCCGACGTCACCCCCGACGCCCCGGAGTTCGACCTGTTCGTCAAGGGTGTCGTGGCCGAGATGACCGTCAAGGCGGGTCAGAAGTGCACGGCCATCCGCCGCGCGATCGTCCCCGAGGGCATCGCCGACGACGTCATCGCCGCGATCAGCGCACGGCTCGCCAAGACCACGGTCGGCAACCCCGCTGACGAGTCGGTGCGGATGGGCGCCCTGGCCAGCCGCGCCCAGCGCGAGGAGGTCCGCAAGGCGGTCGAGGCGCTCCGCAACAGCGCCGAGGTGGTCTTCGGCGACCCGGACAGCGCCACCTTCGGAGCCGAGATCGTCGGCGCCGACGCCGAGGCCGGTGCCTTCCTCGGGCCCGTCCTGCTGCGCGCGCGACCGGACGCGAGCGAACCGCACGACGTCGAGCCGTTCGGCCCGGTCAGCACCGTGCTGACCTATGCCACGACCGCCGACGCCGTCGCTCTCGCCGCCCGGGGCAAGGGCAGCCTGGTCGCCTCCGTGGTCACCCACGACCCTCAGGTCGCGCGCGAGATCACGCTCGGCCTGGCGCCCTGGCACGGGCGGGTCCTCGTCCTCGACCGCGACGACGCGGGCGAGTCGACCGGCCACGGCAGCCCGCTGCCCGTGCTGGTCCACGGCGGTCCCGGGCGTGCCGGTGGCGGCGAGGAGCTCGGTGGCATCCGCGGCGTACTGCACCACATGCAGCGCACCGCGATCCAGGCCTCCCCCGACATGCTGACCGCCATCTCCGGGCGCTGGACGGCCGGTTCGCGGCGTACCGGGTCCGACGTGCACCCGTTCCGCAAGAGCCTCGCGGAGCTGGCCATCGGCGACTCCATCACCTCGGCCCAGCGCACCGTGACCCGCGCCGACATCGACCACTTCGCCGAGTTCACCGGCGACACCTTCTACGCGCACACCGACCCGGAGGCGGCGGCCGCGAACCCGCTGTTCGGCGGGATCGTCGCCCACGGCTACCTCGTGGTCTCCCTCGCCGCCGGCCTCTTCGTCGAGCCAAACCCGGGCCCGGTGCTCGCGAACTTCGGAGTCGACAACCTCCGCTTCCTCACCCCGGTGAAGGCCGAGGACACCATCCGGGTGACGCTGACCGTCAAGCAGATCACCCCACGCAGGTCGGCCGACTACGGTGAGGTGCGCTGGGACGCGGTGGTCACCAACCAGGACGACGCTCCCGTCGCCACCTACGACGTGCTCACGCTCGTCGCCAAGGAATCCTCGCCGGCCCCGGAAGGCTCCGCCTGATGTATCGCCTGACCATCCAGTACGACGCACCTGCCGACCCGGTTGCCTTCGACGAGCAGTACTTCGGCCGGCACGTGCCGCTGTGCGCCGGCATCCCGGGCCTGGCGGCCTCCACCTTCTCGAAGCCGAGGGTGCTGGGCGCCGGCACCGCGCCGTACCTCATCGCCGAGCTCGACTTCACTGACCGCGACGCCTACCAGGCGGCGATGGCCTCCGCCGAGATGGGAGTGGTCGCCAAGGACGCCGACACGCTGCCGGCGACGCGGGCGATGTTCGTCGGCGAGCTCAGGGACAGCTGAGCCGTCCAGGCGTGGGACGATGAGGCGATGAGCGAGCAAGTGGCCAGGAGCGGGCGCACCCTGCCCTCGGGCGAGGCGCGGCCGATCTACAACCTCGACCGCCTGCTCGACGTCGCGGTACGCGTCTTCACCGAGCGGGGGTACGACGGCACCAGCTTCACCCACCTCGCGCAGGCCTCAGGTCTGTCGAAGTCGTCGATCTTCCACCACATCGAGAGCAAGGAACAGCTCCTCCGCCTCGGTCTGGAACGGGCGCTCGAGCCACTGATGGCCAGCACGACCGAAGAGGCCGCGACCACCGGGCCCGCCATCGACCGCCTCACCCACCTGGTCCGACGTAACCTCGAGATCATGGCCGATCGGCTCCCGTACGTGAAGCTGCTGCTCAACGTGCACGGCAACACCGACACCGAGCGATGGGCGCTCGAGCAGCGACGTGCCTACGACAAGTTCGTGGCAGGCGTCGTCGAGGACGCCATCACCGAGGGCACCGTGCGCGCGGACATCGACGCCCGGACCACGGCCCGGCTGCTGTTCGGCATGAGCAACTCGGTGCGCGAGTGGTATCGACCCGAGCAGCACACCAAGCCGGCCCAGCTCGCCGACCAGGTCTGCTCCCTGGTGCTCGACGGCATTCGCGTCCGCTGACGGTCAGGCGCGGATCCCTTCGAGAGTGAAGACGGTGCGGCGGTCGTAGTCTTCCCGTGACGGCCGGCCTCCGTGCTTGAGGGAGAGCGCGTTGTCCCGGAGCAGGGCGTGGAGGTCGGAAGCGGTGAAGTCCTCGCGCAGGACACCGGCGGCTCGCGCGGCGGCGACCAGCTCGTCGTTGAAGTCGCCCCCGACGCGGCAGAGCTCGACCAGGCCCGGTGAGTCGGGATAGGTCTGCAGCATGACGTCGACGAACGCGGACCGGCGATACTGGAGATCACGGATGTCGGAGACGTAACCCACCAGTCGCTCACCCACGTCGTCGATGGCGCGGGCACGATCGATGATCGGGTGCAGCTCGGTCGCGACAACCTCCTCGATGACAGCATCGATCAGGCCGATCCGGCCGCCGAACCGGTTGAAGATCGTTGCCTTGCTGACCCCGGCCGCCTTGGCGACCTCTTCGAGCGGCACGCTCAGACCGTTGTCCTGAAAGGCATCGATGGCTGCGCGGCGGATCTGGTCAGCGTTGCGGCGAGCGTCCGCGCGCAGCCGCGACGGCGACGTCGCCTCACCGGTCGCACTCATCCTTCCCCCGTCGCGCGAAGTTGACCCATTGGGTCAGGTTATCTACCGTCTCCGGAAATGACTAACCTGACCACCCAGGTCAATTTAATTCGAGGGGCACCCACCATGATCGTTGTCACCGGCGCCACCGGCGTCCTGAACGGCGCCACCGTCGAGCAGCTGCTGAAGCGCGTACCTTCTGACCTGATCGGCGTCAGCGTGCGCAACCCCGAACGCGCGAAGCACCTCGCCGACCGCGGCGTCCGGGTGAGGCAGGACTCCTACGAGGACCCGGCCACGCTTCGCGAGTCCTTCGCCGGAGCCGAGCAGGTGCTGCTGGTCTCCGGCAACGACCCGTCGGCCGACATGATGACGCTGCACCGCAACGCGATCGAGGCCGCCGTCGATGCGGGCGCCCGGCGCATCCTCTACACCAGCCAGTCCGGCGCAGCCGACAGCCCGTACCCGCCGGCGCAGCTGCACGCCGCCACCGAGGCCGTGCTCGCCGACTCGGGAGTCGCCTGGACGGCTCTGCGCTACGGCTTCTTCGGCAACCTCGACGATCTGCTGGGCCCGTGGCA
>NZ_JBOHDN010000144.1:0-10831 GCF_050699375.1 Nocardioides sp.
CTACTCTCTCAACCACCACACCCAGGTGTTGCGTCCCTGGCTTGAAACCGCCCCGTCGCGACGCCGCCTTGCGATGCACGCACGCATCGCACGACTTATGGCACGGACTCTCGGCGCGGGACACTAGCGTCCACCAGTCCGCGAATCGACCCGTTGTCAGTCGGGGGCGCCGGGTTGGGCGAAGATATAGCCATGAGCTCTGAGCACGCCGTTCCTTATCCCGCAGGCCTCATCCTCGACGGGCGGAGGGTGGTCGTCGTCGGCGGTGGCAAGGTGGCGCAGCGGCGTGTTCCGGCCCTGATCGCCGCGGGGGCAGACGTGGAGGTCGTCTCGCCGTCGCTGACCCCCGCTCTCGAAGGTCTACTCGGCTCGGGCGAGATCACCTGGCGCCAGGAGCGTTTCTCTGCCGACGTGCTCGACGGGGCCTGGTACGTCATCGCCGCGACCCAGAATGCCGAGGTCAACGAGGAGATCTCGGTTGCCGCCGAGGAGCGGCGGATCTTCTGCGTACGCTCCGACGACGGGACGCAGGCCACGGCCTGGACACCGGCGACCGGGCGGGACGGCGACCTGACCGTCGCCGTGCTGGCCAACCGCGACCCGCGCCGATCCGCGGGCGTACGCGACCGGATCCTCGACGGGCTACGGTCCGGAGACCTGGTCGCACCGCACGAGCGCCAGCGGGTGCCCGGGGTGACCCTGGTCGGCGGCGGCCCCGGGGACCCGGGGTTGATCTCGGTCGCCGGTCGCAAGGCGCTGATGGAGGCCGACATCGTCGTGGCCGACCGGCTGGCGCCGCGCGAGCTGCTCTCCGAGCTGCCCGCCGACGTCGAGCTGGTCGACGTCGCCAAGCTTCCCCGCGGCCGCTCGGCCCAGCAGGAGGAGATCAACCGGATCATCGTCGAGGCGGCTCAGCAGGGTAAGGCGGTCGCGCGCTTCAAGGGCGGTGACAACTTCATCTTCGGGCGTGGGTTCGAGGAGGTCCTCGCCTGCCGTGAGGCCGGAGTGCCGGTGCACGTCATTCCCGGCCTGACCTCGCCGGTGACCGTGCCCGGCGTCGCCGGGATCCCGGTCACCCACCGCGGCGTCGCCCACGAGTTCACCGTCATCTCCGGGCACGTGCCGCCGGAGGACCCCACCTCGCTCACCAACTGGCCCGCCGTCGCCGGACTGAGCGGCACACTGGTGCTGCTCATGGCCGTCCAGAACGCTCCGGCCATCGCGACCGCCCTCCTCGACGGTGGTCGCGCCGGGTCGACACCGGTGGCGGTCATCTGCGACGGCACGATGCCGACGGAGCGTACGGTGCTCTCCACCCTGGAGACCCTCGAGAAGACCCTGGTCGACGAGAACGTCCAACCCCCGGCGATCATCGTCGTCGGTGAGGTCGTCCGCGTCGCCCACCCCGACGCTTTCTGACGACGACGCAGTGGGTCGGCGAGCCGTCGGCTCGTTGCAATGGGTTGGTCGTACGGTCGTCTCATGAGTCATGTGTGGCGCCAGGGCGGCCGATTGTCGCGCGATAATCGCACTTGTGCGATCATCGCGTCGGTGCGATCATAAGTTTGGAGGTCGAGCTTCATGACGAAGTCGCGAAGTGGCTGGATGCACTGAGGGATGAGCAGTGGGATCGGGTCGTGGTGATCGTGGATCGGCTCGCTGATCTGGGGTCGCGCGCTCGGATGCCGCTCTCTCGTAGCTTGGGGGCGGGTCTGTTCGAGCTCCGATTCACCCTGGGGCCGACAGCTCGCAGGATCACCTACCGGTTTACGAAGGACGCTCGGATCATCCTTCTGACGACGTTCCACAAGCAAAGAGACAACGAGCGCGGTGAGGTTGCCCGGGCACGTGCGGCAGCAGCTGAATGTGCCCGGCGCAAACCCTAGGAGAGCAAATGGCGAACTACTCCCGTTGGTCCGACGTTCGGACTGAGCGTCCCGCCCCGTCCGAGGAGACGAAGACCGCGGTCGAGCAGGATCTCGCGTTGGGGCAGTTGATCTATGACCTGCGGACGGAGGCCGGGCTGAGTCAACGCGAGCTGGCTTCGCGAATGGGCACGACGCAGTCGGTCATCTCCCGGCTCGAGGAGGGTGGAGGCGCTCGGAACCGGATCGACACGCTGGCCCGGGTTGCCACGGCTCTGGGCAGGCACCTGGTCCTCTCCTTCCCCGAGGAAGTCTCGGGGGACATGAAGGACTCGGTGCAGGTCGCCTGACAAGTGGCTGAACTCATCGAGATCTCCGACCCGGCTGATCCCCGGCTCGCCGACTACCGCGACCTGCGCGACGTAGAGCTGCGCAAGTCCCTGGAGTCCTCCGAGGGGCTGTTCCTGGCGGAAGGGGAGAAGGTCGTACGCCGCGCGGTGACCGGCGGCTTCGATCCGCGCTCGTTCCTGATGGCGCCGAAGTGGCTCGACGGGCTCT
Source organism: Nocardioides sp. (assembly GCF_050699375.1). GTDB lineage: Bacteria > Actinomycetota > Actinomycetes > Propionibacteriales > Nocardioidaceae > Nocardioides. The sequence continues at coordinate 2,424 of NZ_JBOHDN010000144.1, forward strand.
CCGACGTGCTCGCCACGACCGATGCGCCGTGCTACGTGATGAGCGAGAAGGCGGCCGAGGAGGTGACCGGGTTCCACGTACACCGTGGTGCGCTTGCGTCGCTGAAGCGGCGACCGCTGCCGTCGGTCGAGTTGGTCCTGTCCGGCGCCCGCTCGGTCCTGGTGCTCGAGGACATCGTCGACCACACCAACGTCGGTGCGATCTTCCGCAGCGGCGCGGCGCTCGGCTTCGACGCCGTCCTGCTGGCCCCGCGCAGCGCCGACCCGCTCTACCGCCGCTCGATCAAGGTCGCCATGGGCGCGGTCTTCGCGCTGCCCTGGACCCGACTCCCCGACTGGTACGAAGCCCTTCCGACCCTCTCGGCCGCCGGTTTCACCACCATCGCACTGACCCTCGCCGACGACGCCGTCGACATCGAGAAGGCCGTCGAGGGCGTCGACAAGGTCGCTCTCGTCCTCGGCTCGGAGGGCCACGGCATCTCGGCCCGCTGGCAGCAGGCCTCCGACCGCCGCGCCATCATCCCGATGTCAGCCGGCATCGACTCCCTCAACGTAGCCGCCGCCACCGCCGTCGCCTGCTACGTCACCGCCCGCCGCTAGCGCCGAGCGTCACCCCACCCGCCGAGAAGTCACCCCTGCAGGCCGAGAAGTCACCTCTGCAGGCCGAGGGGTCACCTCTGCAGGCCGAGACGTCAGTTGTGCAGGCCGAGACGTCACCTCCTTGCCATCTCGGCCTGCACAACTGACGCTTCGGCCTGCAGAAGTGACGTCTCGGCATTGGGGGTTACTCGGTCGCCCACCAGAGGGTGGTGTCGGAGGGGAGATCGATGTGGCCGTCGGTGACGGGCACGGGGTCCGAGGAGGAGAGGAGTACGCGGCCGGGGGCGGTGATGCGTACGGGGTCCTTGGTGGTGTTGACCGTGCACACGAAACCTGGGCGCTCGAACCAGAGGACGCCGGCGGGTGCCTCGTCGTGCCAGGTCACGGCGTCGCCGGCGCCGAGGCCGGGAAGGTCGCGACGGATCTTCAGAGCCGATCGGTAGAGCTCCAGGGTGGATCCCTCGACGCCTGTCTGGGCCTCGACGCTCAGCTCGGCCCACTCCGGAGGCTGCGGCAGCCAGGAGCCTCCTTCACCGAAGCCGTAGGACGAACCCGACCGGGTCCACGGAAGCGGGACCCGGCAGCCGTCACGGAAGCCGTCCTGGCCCTCGGCGCGGTGGAAGGACGGGTCCTGGCGCACTTCGTCGGGCAGGTCGGTGACGTCGGGGAGTCCGAGCTCCTCGCCCTGGTAGACGTACGCCGACCCCGGAAGACCCAGCATCAGCAACGTCGCCGCCCGCGCCCGGCGCAGCCCGAGCGAACGGTCACCGGGCGTCCGGATCTGGGTGCCTGATCCCGGCGGGTTGGCGAAGCGGGTGGCGTGCCGAGTGACGTCGTGGTTCGACAGCACCCAGGTGGCCGGCGCCCCGACGGGCCGCATCGCGTCGAGCGAGCTGTCGATGACCTTGCGCAGCGCGGAGGCGTCCCAGGCGGTGTCGAGATACTCGAAGTTGAAGGCCTGGTGCAGCTCGTCGGGACGTACGTAGTTGGCTGACCGCGCCACCGTCGGAGTCCATGCCTCGGCGACGAAGATCCGGCCGGGATAGTCCTCCAGGACCCGCCGCCAGGAGCGGTAGATCTCGTGGACCCCGTCCTGGTCGAAGAAGGGCATCACGTCGTTGCCGAGCAGATGGAGCTGCTCGGCGTGGCCGATGTCTGGGAGGCCTTCGGCCTTGACCAGCCCGTGTGCCACGTCGATGCGGAAGCCGTCGATGCCGAGATCGAGCCAGAACCGCAGGATGTCCAGGAACTCGGCGTGCACCTCGGCCGAGTTCCAGTTGAGGTCGGGCTGCTCGGGCGCGAACAGGTGGAGATACCACTGTGCTTTCTCGCGCCCTTCGGGGCCGTCCGCGACCCGCGTCCACGCCGGCCCGCCGAAGATCGAGTCCCAGTCGTTGGGCGGCTCCTCGCCGTTCTCGCCGCGCCCGGGCAGGAAGTGATAGCGCGAGCGCATCGGCGATCCCGGCCCCTCGGCCAGCGCCTGCTGGAACCACACGTGCTCCGAGGAGGAGTGGTTGGGCACGATGTCGGCGATGACCCGCAGCCCGAGCTCGTGCGCCGAGGCGATGAGCGCAGAAGCATCCTCCAGCGTCCCGTAGCGGGGGTCGACCGCCCGGTAATCGGCCACGTCATAGCCACCGTCGGCCTGCGGCGAGGCGTAGAACGGGCTCAGCCAGACCGCATCCACCCCCAGCGAGCGGAGGTAGGGGAGCCGGGAGCGGATCCCGGGCAGGTCACCGGTGCCGTCGCCGTCGCTGTCGGCGAAGCTGCGGGGGTAGACCTGGTAGATGACAGCGTCACGCCACCACTCGGAGCTCATGAAGATACCTTTCAGCCTTTGACGCCGCCGGCGGTCAGACCGGTGACGACATGTCGTTGGACCAGATAGAAGAACGCGGTGACGGGCACGGCGATGAGGACAGCGGTGGCGGCCATTAGGTTCCACTGCGCGTCGTGCTCGCTGACGAAGCTCTGCAGCCCGACCGCGAAGGTGTACTTGGAGTCATCGAGCAGGAACGTCGAGGCGAAGGCGACCTCGGCGAACGCGGTGATGAAGGAGAAGAACGCGGCCACGGCGATCCCCGGCCGGGCCAGAGGCAGGATCAACCGCCAGAACGTCCCGAACGGGTTGAGCCCGTCCATCATCCCGGCTTCGTCGATCTCCACCGGGATCGTGTCGAAGTAGCCCTTCAGCAGCCAGGAGCAGTAGGGCACGGTGGTGGTGCAGTTGACCAGGATCAGCCCGAAGTGGGAGTCGATGAGCCGCAGCTGGGAGAAGATCTCGTACATCGGCACGATCAGCACCGCGATCGGGAACGCCTGGGTCAGCAGCAGCACCCACATCAGCGGCCGCTGCCCCGGAAACCGCATCCGCGAGACCGCATAGCCCGTCGTCGCGGCGGCCATCACACCGACGACCGTCGTGCCGCCGGCGACCACCAGCGTCGACCACATCCAGTCGAAGAAGGCGGTGTTGGTCAGGACGAACGAGTAGTTGTCCAGGCTGGCTTTGCCCGCGATGCCTCCGGGGTGGAGATAGTCGTCCTTGTCCGGCCCCAGGGAGAGATAGACCAGCCAGGCGACCGGGAACAGGGCGATGAGCGAGGCGATGCCCAGGGAGATGTGGGTGCCGGCGAGCGCCGCGGGCCCGAGCTGCCCGCGCCGCCGCGGCTTGAGGTCAGACGAGCTGCGCATTTCGTTTCAACCATCGGTAGTAGAAGGAGGTGAAGACGACCAGGATCGCGAGGAGCAGGACGCCGTACGCCGCCGACATCGCGAAGTCGCGAGGCTGCTGCCCGAACCCGAGCCGGTAGGCCCAGGTGACCAGGATCTGCGCGTCCGGTGCGGTGTTGCCGAAGAGCAGGAAGATGATCGCGAACTGGTTGAACGTCCAGATCACCCCGAGCAGGATGACCGTCGAGCTGACCGAGGAGAGCCCCGGCAGGGTGACGTGCCGGAAGCGCTGCCAGGCGCTGGCGCCGTCGATCTCGGCGGCCTCGTAGAGGTTCTCGTCGATCGACTGCAGACCACCGAGCAGCGAGATCATCATGAACGGCACGCCGCACCAGGTGTTGACCAGGACCGCGGCCGTACGCTGCCAGTTCGGCTCCTCGAGCCAGGCCGGTTGCGGCAGACCGATCCCGCCGAGCATCGTGTTGATCACCCCGGCATCGGCCAGCATGATCCGCCAGGCGAAGACGGTGACGAACGTCGGCACCGCCCAGGGGAGGATCAGCAGGAGCCGGTAGGCCACCCGGCCGCGTACGTTCTGGTTCAGCAGGAGCGCGAGAACGAGCCCGATCCCGTAGTGCAGGGCGACACACAGCGCCGTCCAGACGATGGTCCAGATGAAGTGCGACCAGAAGCGGTCGTACGCCGCCGGGCCCCACAGGATCTCGGCGTAGTTGTCCAGGCCGATGAACTTGTACGTCGCATCGATGGTGTTGACGCCGATGGTGCGCGCCGAGTTGAGGCTGTTGGCGTCGGTCAGGGTCAGGTAGAAGCCGCGCGCCAGGGGATAGCCGACGAGCACGCCGAGGACGATGACGACCGGGGCGATCATCGCGTAGGCGTACCAGTGGCGGCTGTAGCTGTCTCGCATCCGCTGGACCGGGCGGGGGGCCCGCCGCCGGTTGTCGGCGGCGGGCGCTGGTGCGGTGAGGGTCATCGGATCGCTTGGCCCCGGCTCACTTGGCGTAGGCGGGCAGGAGGTCGGCGAACGCCGTCTCCACCGTGGCCAGCCCCTTGTCGAGGGGCTCCGCGCCGGAGGCGATCTTCGGCAGCTCCTGGTCCATCGGCGCCCAGAGCGAGCTGTACTCGGGCAGCTCGGGACGCGGCTGTGCGGCGGGCAGCACGGTCTGGAAGCCGGCGATGCCCGGGTCGGTCTTGACCTTGTCGGTGTAGGCGTCGTCGCGCGTCGGGAGCGTGGAGTTCTTCAGCGCGATCTGCTCCTGGGACTTCGCCGAGGTCATGAACTTCACGAACTTCGCCGACGCCTCCTGGTGCGCCTCGTCGGAGCCCGCGTAGATCGACAGGTTGTGGCCGCCGGTCGGGGCACCGGCCGTGCCGGCGGAGCCCGCGGGGACGGTGGCGATGCCGAGGTTGGTCTTGTCCTTGAAGGCCGAGCCCTTGTAGAAGTTGGTGATCTCCCAGGGGCCCTGGATGATCGCGGCGACCTTGCCGTTGACGAAGGCGTCCTGGATGTGGGCGTACGCGTCCGCGGTGGTGTCCGCCTTGTGCAGGCCCGGGCCGTCGAAGAGGCCCTGCCAGGTGGTGAGCCCCTTCTTCGCCTCGGGGGAGGTGATCGTGATCTTCTCGCCCTCGGCGTCGACGAGGTCGGTGCCCTCGCCGAAGAGGAACGGCTGGGCGTAGTAGCCGGCCGTCGAGCCCCAGTAGCCGTCGACGCCCGTCTTGGACTTGATCGTCGCGGCGGCGCTCTCGAGGTCCTTCCAGGTCTTGGGTGCCTCGGTGATGCCGGCCTTCTCGAAGAGCGACTTGTTGTAGACCAGCGCGAGGGTGTCGGTGACGAACGGGACGCCGTACGTCTTGCCCTCGAACTCGGCCTGCTTGATCAGGTTGGGCTGGAAGGCGTCCTTCTCCTCCAGGGCCGCGGTGTCGTCGAGCGGCGCGAGGTAGCCCTTCTGGGCGAACGCCGGGGTCCAGCCGACCTCGGCGCGCAGGACGTCGGGTGCCCCGCTGGCGCCGGCCGCGGTGTCGAACTTGTTCTGTGCCTGGTCGAAGGGCACGTTGACGTACTTGACCTTGATGTCCGGGTTGTCCTTCTCGAAGTCCTTGACCAGGGCCTCGTACGTCGGGGCCTCGTTGGTCGCGTTCGAGGTGTCCCACCAGGTGATGGTGACCGGACCGTCGCTGCTGTCGCTGCTTCCGCCACATGCCGTTGCCGCGAGGGCGAGTGCTGCCACCGCCGCGGTGGCCACGATGCCACGTCGCATGAGTTCTCCTTCGATATGGGGCCGGGCGAGGTATCCGCCCGGGAGGTGTGATGAAGGTAACCCCACGCCGAACAGAATGAAAGGGGCTTTCAGCAAAAATTACAGACTTGCAGAAAGTTCTTGCAAGTGCTGTGGGGTAGTGGAATGATGTGTTCGTGACCACACCACCAGCCTCGACCCGCCTCGCCGATATCGCGACCCATGCGGGCGTGAGCGAGGCAACGGTCAGCCGCGTCCTGAACGGCAAGCCCGGTGTCGCCGCGGCGACGCGAGAGGCGGTGCTGGCGGCGATCGACGTCCACGGCTATGAGCGCCCCGTCAAGCTGCGCCAGCGCAGCGAGGGTCTCGTCGGCCTGATCACCCCCGAGCTCGACAACCCGATCTTCCCGGCGATCGCGCAGGTCATGGCGCAGGGGCTGACGCGGCAGGGCTACACCCCGGTGCTCGCGGCCCAGACCCCCGGCGGCTCGACCGAGGACGAGCTCACCGAGATGCTGGTCGACCGTGGGGTCACCGGCATCATCTTCGTCTCCGGCCTGCACGCGGACACCACCGCCGACATGACCCGCTACGAGAAGCTCCGCGCCCAGGGTGTTCCGTACGTCCTCATCGACGGGTTCACCCCCGAGATCAAGGCACCGTTCATCTCGCCCGACGACCGCGAGGCCATGCAGCTCTCCGTCACCCACCTCGCCACGCTCGGCCACACGAAGATCGGGCTCGCCGTCGGCCCCGCCCGCTTCGTCCCGGTGCAGCGCAAGATCGAGGGCTTCGTGGCGACCATGATCGAACGCTTCGGCGGCAGCGCCAAGGAGATCGAGAAGGACCACGTACGCCACTCCCTGTTCACCCTCGAGGGCGGCCAGGCCGCGGCCTCCGAGCTCTTGGACGCGGGTTTCACCGCCATCGTCTGCGCCAGCGACATGATGGCGCTCGGCGCCATCCGCGCCGCGCGGGCACGGGGCCTGCGGGTTCCCGAGGACGTCTCCGTGGTCGGCTACGACGACTCCCACCTCATCGCGTTCACCGACCCGCCGCTGACCACCGTGCGCAAACCCGTCCACGCGATGGGCCAGGCCGCGGTCCGCGCCATCCTCGACGAGATCGCCGGCTCCGGCACCCCGCATTCGGAGTTCGTCTTCCACCCCGAGCTGATCGTCCGCGGTTCCACCGCCTCCGGCCCGCGCGTCAACCCCTGACCGCCCGGGGAGGGCCGGCGCGCTGCTGGCAGGATGGGCGCGTGACGATTGTGGCTGCTGCTGACGGTTCGGCGCTCGGGAACCCGGGTCCCGCTGGGTGGGGTTGGTACGTGGACGAGTCCACCTACGCCTGTGGCGGGTGGCCGCACGGGACCAACAACATGGGCGAGCTGACCGCGGTGCTCGACCTGCTGCGGCAGACGGCGCACACCGGGGAGCCGCTGCTGGTCTACTGCGACTCCAAGTACGTCATCAACTCGGTCACCAAGTGGATGGCCGGCTGGAAGCGGAAGGGCTGGAAGAAGTCCGACGGAAAGCCCGTGCTCAACGTCGAGATCATGAAGGACCTCGACGCCGCGATGCAGGGCCGCAACGTGCGGTTCGAGTGGGTCAAAGGACACTCCGGTCACCCGCTCAACGAGGCCGCCGACAGGCTCGCGAACGGTGCGGCGCTGGCCTACCAAGAGGGGCGTACGCCCGATCCGGGCCCGGGTTTCGACGGGGCCGGCGCCGCGCCTGCCTCGTTCTCCGCCTCCGCCCCGGCGCCCGCCGCGGAGCCCGAGGACCTGTTCGGACTGCTGGACGCTCCGGAGCCGGCTCGACCCGGGACCGCCGCGACCGCGGCGCCCGGGACGTACGCCTTCTCGGCCGAACAGACCCGGATCGACCCTGACTGGGTGCACCGGATGCTCGCCCAGACCTATTGGGCAGCCGACCGGCCCCGCGAGGTGCAGGACGCGGCCAACAAGGGCTCGCGCTGCTACGGGGTCTATGACGCAGCCGGGTCCCAGGTCGCCTTCGCGCGCGTGGTCAGCGACTTCGCTGCCTTCGCCTGGCTCTGCGACGTCGTCGTGGAACCCGGCGTACGTGGCCAGGGGGTCGGCAGGCTGCTGCTCTCGGGCATCGTCGCCGACCTGGAGCCCTACCGGATCAGCAGCACCCTGCTCGCGACCGACGACGCCCACGAGCTGTACGCGAGGTACGGCTGGGAGCCGCTTCCCGCGCCCGAGCGGTGGATGATCCGCAAGGGCTGAGCGGCACGGCCGACGTACGTCATCGTCCTTGGCCGGCGGCCTCGAGAGACCTTCGCCGTCCGACAGCGACGACGCCCCACGCGACTAGAGTGAACGCCGCGGCGATGCCGACGACGTAGGCGAGCACGACCCCATAGCCGTGCAGGTGGTTGTCGAGGAACGGGTAGGGATACCACCACAGGTCGCCGGTGAGCGGGCTGACGACGTGCTCGCCGCGGATGAGGGTGTAGGCCGCCCACAGGATCGGGAACGCGATGACGGCCCCCACCGCGCGCCACGGCAGCGGCCGGCGCGGGGGAGCGAGGAACAGGTCGAGCAGCAGGAACGCCGGGCCGATGAGGTGCAGGATCTCGTTGGCCCACGGCACCGCCGAGGGGACCAGCCCGCGCAGCAGCAGGTTGTAGACCAGCCCGGTGATGATCATGAACGTCGCCGCGGCGGCGAGCAGCACCGTGATCCAGGCCGGTTCCTCGCCGCCCCGGGTCAGCGCCCAGGCACCACCGGCGACGAGGGCGGCCACCGCGACGAGATTCGAGTCGATCGTGAAGTAGCTGAAGAAGTTCACCACCACCGTCGCCAGGTCGGAGCCTTCGGCGGGCGTACGGCTCAGGGCGCCGCGGAACT
>NZ_JBOHDN010000145.1:0-1689 GCF_050699375.1 Nocardioides sp.
GGCGTCGTGGGCGCCGAGGCGGCCGGGGTCGCGCAGCTCCTCGTCGAGGTCGGCGATCCAGGCCTGCCAGCGCGGGCGCTCGGCTTCGGGGACCACGGCGCGGTGGCCGTCGGCGGCGAAGAGGGCCAGGAGCGGGTGGTGGGCCCAGGTGAGTGGCGAGATGGAGGCGAGGGAGGGCACGGCGTCCGGGGTGAACGCGACCGACGACGCCCGGGCGTGGGTGAGCTCGGCGATCGACTCGGCGGCGATGACCTCGCCGGGCGGAAGCGCGTGGACCTGCCCGGCGCGCAGCGTCACCTGCTTGCCGTCGATGTCGATGGTGCCGCCGCCGCGCTCGACGTAGGCCAGCACCCAGAAGTCGTGGGCGTGCCGGTAGTCGGGCGGCAGGTGCTCCCGCTCGCAGTCGGGGTCGAGGGGGACGACCCTGACCGCGGGTACGCCGGGGCGCTGGTCCCAGCGGTAGACGGGGGTGCCGTCGGCACGCACCGTGCGTACGGAACGTGTGCTCGGCGGCGCCGAGACCAAGGATCGTCCCATCGTCACCGACTCCCTTCCCACCACTCGTCCGCAATCTGTCCCATCCTGGACATATGACCACCATACAGATCATCGATGGCCGCGCCGAGGGCGAACAGGACCGTCCCTTCCTCCCCGGCATGGGCCGCACCTGGCTCCTCCCCCTCTACGACCTCTTCACCCGGTTCGCCCGCGTGCGCGCGCTCCACGAACGGACGGTCCGCCTCGCCGGCATCGAGTCGGGGCAGACGGTCCTCGACGTCGGGTCCGGCACCGGCAACCTCTCCTTCTCGGTCCTCCGGGCCGTCCCGGACGCCGTCGTCACCGGGCACGATCCTGACGCGAGCGCGCTGCGGATGGCCGCCCGGAAGGCGAGCCGGCGAGGCGTACGTCTCTCGCTGGTGCAGGGGTATGCCGACCGGCTGCTCCCCGAGGACGGCAGCGTCGACCACATCGTCTCCTCGCTCGCGCTCCACCACGTCGACGACGCCGGGCGCGAGGGGTTCGGACGTGAGGCCTACCGGGTGCTCCGGCCGGGCGGGCGGGTGACCATCGTCGACTTCGGCGCCCCTGACCACGGGCCGGACCACGACCACAACCACAGTCACGGTCACGGGCGCCGCCGGCGGCACGGGATGAACGCCTACACCGAGCGCAACCTCGACAACGCGATCGTCAGCCTGCTGACCGACGCCGGCTTCGCCGACGCCCGCGAGGTCGACCACATCGAGCACCGGTTCGGGCCGATCACGATCGTGCAGGCGACTCGCTGACGGCCCGGGGGTTAGACCCGCGCCTCACGGGCGGGCAGTCTTGCCCCATGTACTTCCTCGGAGTCGACCTCGCCTGGGGCGTGCGCAGGCCCACCGGCCTGGCCGTCCTGGACGAGGAGGGCCGCCTCGTGCACGTCTCTGCCGCCAAGACCGACGACGAGATCGTCGCCGCCCTGGAGCCCTACGTCGACGACTGTCTCGTCGCTATCGACGCTCCCCTGATCGTCACCAACCCCACCGGCAACCGTCCGGCCGAGGCCGCGCTCAACAAGGACTTCGCTCGCTTCGACGCCGGCGCGCACCCCTCCAACACCAGCAAGCCGGAGTTCAGCGAGCAGCCTCGAGGCGCCCGGATCGCGGCTCGGCTCGGGCTCGACATGAACCCGCGGTCCGGCCGGCG
>NZ_JBOHDN010000146.1:0-11064 GCF_050699375.1 Nocardioides sp.
CGGGTCGCGAGGATCGCGAGGTGGTCGCGGAGCTCCGGGGGTGACTCCACGGTGAAGTCGAGGCCGAGCATGCCGATCCAGACCGCGACGACCTCGAGGCTGTCGCCGCCGGTGACCAGGACGCTGCGGTCGGGGGCGATCGGCTCGACGGTGCCGACGGCGGGGTTGATGCGGGAGATGACCTCCTCGGCGGAGGCGGCGATCACCAGGCGGGCGTGGACGGCCCAGCCGGTGCGGGCGACCTCGCGTACGACGAACTCGGTGAGATCGCTCTGGCCATTGAGAAGCGGCGGATCAGCCGGACGGAACGGGCGCCCGCCGGGGACCTTGAGGCGCAGCCAGTCGACGCGCAGCGGCTGCCAGGAGTCGGCGCGCGGGTCGCGGGCGACGAGATACCAGCGGCGCTGCCAGGCGACCAGTCGGTAGGGCTCGACCTCGATCGGCTCGCCGCGGTAGTCAGCGCGTACGCCGGTGCGGTCCCGGATCGCGGTGGCCAGTGTCTGCAGGGTGCCGGCGTCGACGTCCGGGTCGGGGACGTTGCTGTCGGTGTTGACCGGGCCGGCCTCCATGGCGTCGACCACTGCGGCCAGCTTGCGGCGCAGGTGGTCGGGGAGCACCTGGTCTAGCTTGGCCAGAGCCCGGGCGCTGGTCTCGGCGACACCGGTGATGCCGGTTGCGGCCCGCAGACCCACGGCGACCGCGACCGCCTCCTCGTCATCGAGGAGCAGTGGCGGCAGCTTGCCACCGGCGCCCAGCCGGTAGCGACCGCCCGGGCCACGCACCGACTCCACCGGATAGCCGAGCTCGCGGAGCTTGGTCATGTCGTTGCGCACGGTGCGCTCGGAGACATCGAGCCGGGTGGCCAGATCGGCACCGGTCCAGCCGGCCGAGGACTGCAGCAGGCCGAGGAGCGCGAGCAGTCGCGCAGAGGTTTCCAGCACGGTTCACAGACTGCGGCAAGAAAGTTGGGCGGGCGAGCGAATTCCGGAATCAGGCTTGCCGGAACCGTTCATAGCGTGGGTCCCACAAGGTCGGAAACCCACCAAGGAGAAGTCATGAACACGCAGGTCAGCAACGGAATCATCGCCGGAATCAGTGCCCAGTCCAGCAGCGAGATCAGCACCGTCACCGTCGAGTTCCCGCAGACCGACCTCGACGACCTCCGTTCCCGCCTGGAGCGCACCCGGTTCGCCCCGAGCGTGCCCGGTGACTCGTGGGACTACGGCACCCCGACGGCCTATCTCGCCGACATGGTCGAGCGTTGGAAGGGCTTCGACTGGCGTGCGGTCGAGGCGCGGATCAACGCGGTGCCGAACCACCTGGCCGAGATCGACGGCCAGGCCATCCACTTCGTCCACGTACCTTCCTCGAACCCGGAGGCCAAGGCCATCCTGCTCGCCCACACCTACCCGGGCTCGTTCCTGGAGCTCCTGCCGATGGTCGAGTCTCTGACCGACGAGTTCCACCTGGTGATCCCGGAGATGCCCGGTTTCGGGCTCTCGACGCCGGTGGTCGAGGCCGGCTGGACGATGAAGCGGGTGGCCGAGGCGTACGACATCCTGATGCGCCGGCTGGGATATGACTCCTACGGGGTGCACGGCAGCGACGGCGGCGCGATGATCGGCCGCGAGCTGGCGATCCTGAACCCGGAGGGCTTTCTCGGGGCGCACGTCCTGCAGCTCTTCTCGTTCCCCTCGGGCGACCCGAGCGAGTTCGAGGGCTTCGGGCCGAAGGAGTACGCCGCGCTGGAGCACATGCAGTGGTTCCAGTCCGTCGGCGGCTACAACGCCATGAACGGCTCCCGGCCCCAGACGATCGGCGCGGCGCTGGCCGACTCGCCGGTCGGGACGCTGGCGTACAGCGAGCTCTTCGAGTCCTTCGGCAACGGCACCTCGCTGGTCACCCCCGAGCAGGTCATCGAGCAGACGACCTACTACTGGCTCACCAACTCTTACGCCTCGGCGGCGCGCTACCACTACGAGGAGGGGCACGCCGAGCGCGAGCCCGAGGTCTCCCAAGGCCGGCTCGGGGTCGCCGTCTTCAAGGACGACTTCCAGACGATCAGGTCGCTCGCGGAGCGGGACAACGCCAACATCCAGCACTGGTCGGAGTTCCCCGAGGGCGGCCACTTCGCCGCCCTGGAGCGCCCCGACGACATCGCCGCCGACCTGAAGGCCTTCTTCGCCTGACGGCTCTGACGGCTCGAACGGGCTCGAACGGGCTCGAACAAGGTCCAACAAGGTCGAAGATCGCAGTCACCAGGTGACTGCGATCTTCGACCTTGTTCAGGTGGTCGCCGTGGTGGCGGTCGTCGCGACCATCACGGTGGTCATCACCGCCATGACCTCTTCGATGGCGTCCTTGACGCCCTTGGCCGCCCAGTCACCCCGGGCGATCTCCTTCGCGCGCTTCTTCACGGCCCCGGCGCCGACGCCGCGGGTGTCGACCACCTTGTGGGCGAGGTCGATGGAGGACAGGAGGGCGATCAGGGGCCCGGTCCGAGCATCCGGCGTGGCCCCCTGGACGAGGACGGAGACCAGCTGGCCGCGTACGGCGTTCTCGTGGGTCGAGTCGGCCGCCGGCCAGGTGGTGCGCGGGAAGATGCCAAGGATCCTGTCGTCGCGGCGCCTGAGGATGTTGCGGTCGCACAGCCGCGCCGCCAGAGCCTCGTGCAGGCCCTTGCCGAGATTGGTGACCGCGTTCTTGGCCGACATCGGCTTGACGGCCAAGGAGTCGTACGCAGCGGCCAGGATCGGTTCGTCCGGGCGTCGCCCCGGGACGGCCATCGCCTTGGCCGGGGTGAACCCGGACTTGGGCATCACCTCGACCGAGCCCGCCATGGCGAGCTCGGTCAGGATGGCACCGCCCAGCGCCTGCTGCACCCAGGACGAGGCGAGCGTGCCCTTCTCGTCGTCGAGCACGAGCAGCAGCAGGTCTTCGGCTATGAGCATGCTTCGACGGTACGCGGACGCACTCGTCGTGGCCTCCTACGAAAGGAGGAGATTCGATCGGACCTTGGTCTATCCGACCATCAGGCAGGCTGCCCGTCGCCGACGTCGAACATCCAGCTGACGCCGAACTTGTCGTCGAACTGGCCGAAGTGGTCACCCCACGGCGCCTGCTCGAACGGCATCCCGGTCGTCCCGCCCTCGGAGAGCTTGGCGAAGTACTCGGCGAACCGAGGCTGATCGGCGAGGTCGGAGCTGGTCATGGCGACGGTGACCCCGGCGGACGGCGCGACGTGGTCCATCCCGGGAGGCGTGTCCGAGGCCATCAGGACCAGTCCGTCGTCGAGGGTGAGCGAGCCGTGCATGACCAGCGTCTTCGTGTCCTCGGTCAGCGGACCCATCGCGTCGCCCATGTCGCCGAACGTCGTCGTCTCGACGGTGCCGCCGAGCACCGACCGGTAGAACTCGAGCGCCTCAGCGGCCTCGGTCTTGAAGCTGATGTAGGGGTTGAGCGTTGCCATCCGGATCGTCTCCTTTGATCGATTTCCGACCCCGTTCGCTCACAGTAGGCGCGCCAGAAGATGCTGAGAAGGTCAATTCGCGTCGGTTTGCCCATCTACCCATATTTAGTTCGGCGGGGCCCCTCACGGGTGGGTGATCTCGACGCCCAGCCATCCGGCAAGGGCGTCGATCTCAGCCTCGACGGCGTCGCCGATCTCGGCGGTCCAGCCGAAGTCCTCATGGACGGCGAAGACGTTCAGCAGCCCCTTCTTGTGGTCGACCTTCGCGTCGAGCTTCCCCACCAGCCGTTCGCCGTGCAGGATCGGGAGGGCGAAGTAGCCCCAGCGTCGCTTCGCGGCCGGCTTGTACATCTCCAGGACATACTCGAACCCGAACAGGTCCAGCGCCCGGTCGCGGTCGTAGACGAGGCGGTCGAAGGGCGAGAGGAAAGCCGTACGCGGCGCGAACCCGTCCTCGAGAGCGGCCAGCGCCTCGGCATCGACCCGCCATTCACCGTCCACGCCGGCCACGGTGCACGCGACGCCGGCGCTTCCGCCGCCGAGCACCTCGCCGCCGGAGGTGTCCTTCCGTCCCGGGCGGGCGATCCCGAGGGAGGCCAGGCGGCGGTCGGTCTCGACGGTCGACGCCTCCTCGATGGAAGGAAGCCGCAGGTCAGCAGGGTAGACGCGCTCGGGCAGGTCCCACGTGCGCAGCTTGCCTCGGCGGCCCGCGATCGCGACGTCGCCCATCCGGTTGAGCAGCTCGATCATCCGGAGGACGGATCTGTCGTTGGTCCAGCCGCTCGAGGCCCAGGGCACCTCGGAGGTGTCCTCGATCTCGCCGGCCACGAGCGGGCCGTCGGCTCGCAGGCGGTCCAGGATCTGCGTACGAAACCGGTTGTTGGCCTTCACCCAGTCGACGGCGGAGTGATGGATCCGGCCGGGAGAGAGGGCGAGGACCGTCTCGATCTCGTCCATCGGGAAGATGAAGCTGGAGAACTCCACCAGGGATCGCTCCTGCTCGAGGGCGAAGGTGAGGTCCGAGTGGTCGTACGCATCACCCAACCGCGACCACGCCACCAGATCCGCGCTCGGCGCGATCGCCTTGGTCGGGTCGATCTGCATCAGCGTCAGCTGGTCGACCGTCTGCACGAGCGAGGACGGGCGGTGGGCGTCGAGGAGCTGGGCGCGCACCGCGATCCGTCGTGCCTGCTCGCGGGTGAGAGTGGTGGTCACATCAGCACCCTAGGGAGGGTTCCGGACGTTTTCCGGTCGAGTCGGCTCGTTCTGACGCGAAAAGCAGCCGAGTCGGCTCGTCATGACGAGCCGGCTCGGCGTGGATCTTGGTCACGATGAGCCGACTCGACCGGTTGGGGTCAGAGGCGTGCCAGAGCTGCACGGAGCGGGTCCAGGCCCAGGGATCCCAGGTCGAGCGCGGAGCGGTGGAAGGCCTTGAGGTCGAAGGCGTCCCCGGCGCGGGCGCGGGCGTCCTCGCGGGCCTGGAGCCAGATCCGCTCGCCGACCTTGTAGGACGGTGCCTGGCCGGGCCAGCCGAGGTAGCGGGCGACCTCGAAGTCGAGGAAGGCGTCCTCCATGAGGCAGTGCTGACCGATGAACTCGCGGCCGAGCTCGGGCGTCCACCGCTCCCCGGGGTGGAACCCGAACGGGTTGTCGTCCCGCGGGATGGCGAGCTCGAGGTGCATCCCGATGTCGATGATCACCCGGGCGGCCCGGAACGACTGCCCGTCGAGCATGCCGAGGCGATCGCCGGGGTCGGAGAGGTAGCCGAGGTCGTCCATCAGCCGCTCGGCGTAGAGCGCCCAGCCCTCACCGTGTCCCGAGACCCAGCACATCAGCCGCTGCCAGCGGTTGAGCACCTCGGCCCGGTAGGCGGTCTGCGCGACCTGGAGATGATGACCGGGAACGCCCTCGTGGTAGACCGTGGTCAGCTCGCGCCAGGTGCTGAACCGGGTGACCGAGTCGGGCACCGACCACCACATCCGGCCGGGACGGGAGAAGTCCTCCGACGGGCCGGTGTAGTAGATCCCACCGTCGGAGGTCGGCGCGATCATGCACTCGATCCGCCGGATCGGCTCGGGGATGTCGAAGTGCGTGTCGCTCAGGTCCGCGACGGCCCGGTCCGCGGTGGTCTGCATCCACTCCTGGAGCGCGCCGGGCGAGTCGAGCGTGCGCTCGGGGTCCTTGTCGAGGTGGGCCGCCGCCTCCACGACGCTGGCACCCGGCAGGATCCGGTCGGCGGTGACGTCCATGTCGTCGGAGAGCCGCTCGAGCTCCTCCCAGCCCCAGGCGTACGTCTCCTCCAGGTCGATCTCGGCACCCAGGTAGCGGCGCGAGGCCAGCTGGTAGTGGTCGCGCCCGACGGCCTCCTTCGGCGACCCGGACGGCACCAGCTCGGCTCCCATGAACCGGCCGAACTCCGCGAACGCGTCGTTCGCCTTGGCGGCCGAGGCCTCGAGCTCGGCGCGAAGCGAGGCGGGTACGTCCTCGGGCGCCCGCGAGACCAGACCCGCGAAGAAGCCCGTGGCCCCGCTCTGCCCGGTCCAGCCCACGATCTGGTCGACGACCGCGGCGTACTGCGGGGCGGCCGAGACCCGTCCCGCAGCGGCCTCCTCACGGAGCGTCGCGGTGTAGCCGGCGACCGCGCCCGGCATTCCGGCCAGCCGTGCGCCGATCGCCGCCCAGTCGTCCTCGGTGTCGGTCGGCATCAGGTCGAAGACCTCGCGCAGGCCGTGGATGCCGCTCTCGATGACGGAGACGAACTTCCGGTCGAGCTGCGCGTCGGCGAACTCGATGTCGAGCCCGACCCGCTCCAGGAACGCCTCCTTGGCCACCTGCTCGCGCTCGTCGACCGCCTCGATCGCGGCCACATCGGCGTAGGCCGTCCGGTTGAGATCCTCCAGCGCCGCCATCCCGTCGGGGGAGAGGTCGGGCAGGTCCGCGTCGTGGCCCGCGACCCCCACGTACGTCGCGGTCAGCGGGTCGAGGGCGCACAGCTCCTCGACGTAGCGATCGGTGCGGGCGTCAACGTCGCGGCGGTGTCCTGAGCCAGTCGGAGGGGTCACCCGGACAACCATAGATATGGGGCGTGCCGGGACAGCTCAATTCCGGCCGACACGCAACGAACACGCCAGACTTGGCGTAGGAGGTGTGTGAACGTGCCAGAGGAGGTGTCCGTGGATGCCGAGGAGGAGCCGGCCGAGACGGCCGGCGGCAGAAGGCCGGGCGAAGGTGCGGACTTCAGCTCCTGGGTGGCGTCGCGAGGTCCCGCGCTGCAGCGGTTCGCCTACCTCGTCACCGGCAACAACTCCGACGCTCCCGACCTGGTGCAGGACGCGCTCATCCGCGCCATGCCGCGGTGGGACTCGCTGGCGGAGTCCGGGACGGCGGAGGCGTACGTGAAGAGGAGCATCGTCAACGGGTCGATCAGCGGGTGGCGCAAGCGGCGCCGGCTGGTGCTGGTCGAGGATGTCGAGCCGATGGCCACCAGCCATACGCCCGGCCCCGAGACGCACGACGCGGACGAGGCCTGGGCGCTGGTGCAGACGCTGCCGGTGAACCAACGGGCCGCCGTCGTGCTCCGTTTCTACGAGGACCTGTCCTTCGCGCAGATTGCGACGGTGCTCGACTGCGCGGAGGCGACCGCCCGCTCACATGTGCACCGGGCGCTGGCGAAGCTGAGGCAGCGTTTGAACGATCAGGGACTGAACGAGGGGGTTGAAGATGAGTGACTTCGAGCGCGAGGAGCGGGCCTTCCGGGCCGCGCTGGCCCGCGAGGCCGACGGTTTCGAGCCGCGGGAGCTCGCGATCCCCGAGTCCTCCGGACAAGTCGAGACGGCTGTGATGGCCGAGTCGGTCGAGGCGACCAAGGAGAAGCCGGTACGCCGGCGGGGCACCTGGATCCTGGCCGCGGCCGCCGCGGTGGTGGCCGTCGTCGGTCTGGGCGGTGTGGTGGCCAACCTCCAGGGCGGAGGCAGCGGCGAGGACAGCACCGCCGCGGGCGACACCTCCGGCGCCGAGGCCCGTTCCGGGGACGCGCCCAAGGCGCTCGGCGAGTCGGCCGAGGCGCCCGAGGGCACCTACGCCGAGGATGACCGGTCCGGTCTGCCCGCGCCGGCAGCCGGGAAGCGCTGGGCGGTCCGCTACGACGTCGCCGCCCAGGTCCCCAAGGACTGGGCCGACGCCGCGTCGCCCGCGCTGCCGGAGTGCATCGCCGAGCCCGGCGACCAGTGGGACACCGTGCCGCGCACGCCGTACGTCGCGAACGTGATCAACCGGCCGGTGGCGTCCATCGCCTGCAACAACACCGAGGACCGGGACTTCCCCAAGCAGTTCGGCAAGGTGCCGTTCTCGCTGTGGCAGCCCTACCTCGAGGTCGAGAAGAAGGCCGAGGCCAAGGGCAAGGAGACCGGCTCGTGGGAGCACGAGGGCTGGCTGCTGACCCGGGTCCTCGCCAAGAACGAGTACCTCGTCTCGATCCTCACCGGGCCCGGTGACGACAAGGTCAACCAGGAGATCAAGGGCACTTTGACGACCGTCGCGAAGGACCCCTACGGCTGCGAGACCGCGTCGCCGCTGGCAGAGGGTGACCCGGTGCGGCCGAAGTCCAAGCCCTCGAGCCCACCGTTGGAGGGGGACGCTCCGGAGTCGGTCGCGATCTGCCAGTACGAGCCGTCCTCGGCCTCGATCACCGGCTCGCGAGAGATCACCGGCGCGGGTGCCGCCGGTCTGGTGGAGGCGATCAACCTCGCCCCGGGCCGCTCCGGTCCGAACACCCCGGCGAACTGCATGGCCGGGCAGCCGGTCGACTCGTACGTCATCCTCCGGATCTTCCGCGACGGAGGTGAGCCCGGTGACGTCTACGTGAGCTATGAGAACTGCGACGACCACGGGTTCTACGACGGGATCAGCGTGCACGAGCTGACCACGGTGGCCTGCCGCCCGGTGTTCGCCGAGGAGCCGGTCACGATCTACTCGGCTCAGGGCGACGTCGCCCGGGTCTGCCTGAGGTGATCTCCGCCTCCGCCCCCGGCTCGGGGTGGGCGGAGGCGGAGATCGTCAGCAGCCGGGTCGTGCGCCAGGCGGCGTAGAGGAAGAGCAGCACGAGCAGGCCGTTGCGCCAGGCCAGCACCTCGGTGATCCACGGCGAGCCGATGTCGTTGTAGGTGAGCATGTAGCCGTACATCCGCGGGAAGATCTCGTGGGTCAGCAACGTGGCCACGACCAGCACGAGCGACCAGACCCCGAGCCTCCTGCGGGCGCGCCCTTGGAGCAGGACCATCCCGGCCGCGGCGGCGGGTAGCAGCCAGAGCATGTATTGCGGGCTGAGCACCTTGTTGGTCACCAGGAACGCGGCGACCGTGGCGAGCACCAGCCAGACGATCGTCTCCTCGGTCGCGTCGCCGTTCCGCCTGCTCTGCTGCATGCCCAGCCGCCGCCAGGCGAGCACCCACCAGACGATGACGAGCGCCGCCGCGACCACCGACGCGATGGTCGCCGCGAGGAGCAGTGCCCCGACCGTCGGCCCGGAGATGTCGTACGCCTTCCACTCGGTGTAGTCGACGACGTAGCCCGCCGAGCCGTGCCCCCACGCGACCATCGCCGGGGTCGCGAAGACCGACTCGATCTGCAGGCCGCGCTCGCTCTGGTAGGTCAGCGGCGTCATCAGCCGGTCCCAGCCACCGAGGACGAGGCTGAGGCCGGCCAGGGCGGTGCCGGTGATCGCGACGGTGAGGATGACACGCTTCCGGGCGCGGCGGGACGCGGCGAGGGCCGGGATCACCAGGATCGGCCAGTATTTCGCGCCGGTGGCGAAGGCTGCGAACGCCGCCGCCACCTTCGGCTTCCTGACCGCGTAGAGCACCGCCAGACCCACCATGATCCCGGGGAACAGGTCGAAACGGGCGTACGCCGTCGCCCCCAGCGCCGGGATGGCGGCCAGCCACAGCGCCTCGGCGCCGGAGACCCCGAGCCTGGGGTGCTCGGCGCGTCGGTTCCGGACGATCAGCGCCATGAAGAGCAGATCGGTCAGGGCGGCCATCGCCAGCACGGCCACCACGAAGGCGTCCCCGCTCAGGCCCAGCAGGTTGATCGCTGCGTACGGGATCCAGAGCAGCAGCAGCGCGGGGACCGGATATTCGACCAGCGTGCCCGCGACCCCCTCTGTGGCAAGGGCGTCGAGACTCTCGCGGTAGTAGTTGACGTCGCCCACCACTCCCCACTCGGCTCCGGACCAGTCGAACCAGCCCTCGGCCGCGCTCGGGAACCCGTAGAGCACCACCACCCATCCCCTTGTCACCAGCCAAGCCAGGGTGACCAGGAGATATCGCCGAGAGAAGGTGATCACCCGGCAATCTTTACATGCAGTATCTATTGCGGGACGGCGGAGCCTCCGAGCGTGAGCACGGTGTACGCCGCTTCGGCGAGGCGACTCTCCGGGGTCCCGCCAGGCGCATACCGCAGATAGTCGTAGGTAGGCCCGTCATAACGGATCTGCCCGTGGCTCATCACGGTCACGTGGCTGGCATCTTCGGCGAGGTCGGCGACGTCGTGGGTCGACATCAGCACTTTGACGCC
This sequence comes from Nocardioides sp., assembly GCF_050699375.1. Classification (GTDB taxonomy): domain Bacteria; phylum Actinomycetota; class Actinomycetes; order Propionibacteriales; family Nocardioidaceae; genus Nocardioides. Next base: position 10,043 of record NZ_JBOHDN010000146.1, read on the forward strand.
GCGGTCAGCGATCCTGGTGAGGATGTCGCGGAACGTACGCCGCTGTGTCGGATCCATCCCAGCGGTCGGCTCGTCCAGGAGCAGGACGCTGCTGCGGTGAATAGTCGCGGATGCGACGCCGAGTCGCCGCAGCTGCCCGCCGGAGAGTGTCTTCGTCCTGTGATCGGCTTGGTCGACCAAGTTCACCGTGGCGAGTGCGTCGAGGGACGCATCCCATGCCTCCGAGCGTTTCATGCCCTTGAGCCACCCCGTGTAGGAGACCTGCTCGCGAGCGGTCAGCCCGGTCATGGCAGTGACGGTCTGCGGCATCCACGAGACGTGCCGCCGGAAGTCGCGGGCCTTGGAGGAGATGCCGTCGACACCGACCTGCCCTCGTCGCGGGTAGGTGACCGAGGCACCAAGCCGCAACAGGGTCGACTTCCCGGCGCCGTTCGGTCCCAACAGAATCGTGAGTCCATCGGGAAGCTCGTAGCCGAACCCGGCGAGCACGTCCTTGCCCCACGGCCGGTATCGGTAGCTGATGTTGTCGAAGCAGAGAGTCATGGGAGTTTCCTTGCGGTGAGGTAGGTCAGAAGTACGCCGAGGGTGATCGCGACGATGGCGGCGATCGTCGCGTGCGGGACGTCGATCGGAAGGCCGGTGACTGCCCATGAGAAGTATTCGGACGGTGCGCGGCGGCCGACCAGAATCACCACGAGCACCCAGCCGGTGGCCACGACGATGCCGCCCCGTGCGGTGAAGGATCTCGCGGTCAGCATCAGGCCGGTCAGGAACACGGCATTGCGGGCGAGGACCAGTGTCTCGTCGGCGTGAGTGAGGACGTACGCCACTGCGGTGACTGCGAGGGTCACGGCGAGCGCGGTGGTGATCAGAAGCGTGTCCAAGATCGGGACGGGACGGATCGAGGTGAGCTCAGCCTCGGGCAGCCGGGAATCGAGACAGAGCGCGAGGGTCGCGGCGAGGATGAGCGGCGCGAACGTCAAGACTGGGACTGTCTGGTGGCTGACGGTCCATGAGACCAA
>NZ_JBOHDN010000147.1:0-3564 GCF_050699375.1 Nocardioides sp.
AACGCGTCGAGAAGGGCATCGACCGGGTCTTCTCCCGCGGCACCGGCTCCTCGACCCAACGGAGCATTCACGATGAGGTGGGCCGGCTCGACAGAGCTGTGGTCCGGCTGGCCGAGCTCACCTGAGCATGGCGAACCCCGGCGCTGGGTACCAGGAACCCGAGGGAAGGGGAACCGAGATGGTGCCTAAACCACGTGGCGCGCTGAGCGCCTCGGTGTTCACCGCCCTGCAGAGCGGCACCACCAAGAACCTGGAGTCGGCTCCCGAGTCCGAGGAGGACTCCCAGATCGCTCTATGGGCGCTGTATGAGCTGCACTACCGCGGCTTCGACGAGGTGGAGGCCGAACTCGAGTGGGATCCGGACCTGCTGCGGCTGCGACGCGACCTGGAGCGCCCGTTCGAGGCAGAGCTGCGCCGGCGGTGGGAGCGCAGCGCGTTCCGGGACGATCCCGAGCTGGAGCTGACCGGATTGATCGACGGGTACGACGGACCGTCGTTGGCACGGTTCGTCCAGCGTGAGGCCGACCGCGAGCAAGTTCTCGAGCTCCTACGGCACCGCTCGCTCTACCACCTCAAGGAGGCTGACCCCACCAGCTGGGTCATCCCGCGCCTGAGCACCCGCCCCAAGGCCGCACTGATGGAGATCCAGTTCGACGAGTACGGAGGTGGTGACCCGAACCGGCTGCACCACCACCTGTTCCGCCGAGGGATGGAAGCGACGGGCCTGCGTACCGAGGACGCCGCGTATGTCGACGAGGCACCTGTCGAGATCCTCGCGATGAACAACGCACTGTCGCTGTTCGGACTGCACCGCAGACTCCGCGGAGCGGCGCTCGGCCACTTCGCCACCTTCGAGTCCACGAGCTCGGTGCCGGCGCGGCAGCTGGCCCAGGGACTGCGTCGCCTGGACCTTCCCGACGAGATGGCGACCTACTACGACGAGCATGTCGAGGCGGACTCCGTCCACGAGCAGATCGCGGTGCGCGACCTGTGCGGCTCGTTCCTGGACGACGAACCGAGCGAGCGTGACCAGGTGTTCCTCGGTGCCTTCACCTCTCTCGACCTGGAGGCGCGATATGCCCGCCGGCTGCTCACGAGGTGGGGCGTCTCATGACGGACTTCGAGCATCCCTCGGTCGTGCTGTGCCCGGCGGGGCCGATGCTTCTGCGCGGCGAGCACGAGATCCTGGACGCCGATGGGAATCTCCACCACACGGATCGCCCGATCACCGCGGTATGCATGTGCGGCGGGTCCGCGATCAAGCCGTGGTGCGACGGTACGCATCGGCTGCTGGCCGCGAGAGCGCGCGACAGCGACGCGACCCGCGGGTGAGAGGGGCCCTCGGTGGTTCGACTTCGCCGGGTCTCGGCGGAGCAGCCGGGATGGACCCGCCGGCGCGCGGGTCGGGGCTTCGTCTACCTCGACGACTCGGGTGCTCGGCTGCCTGACGACGCCACGGCACGGATCCGAACACTGGCCATTCCCCCGGCCTGGGAGGACGTGTGGATCTGTCCCCGTGACAACGGGCACCTTCAAGCCATCGGGACCGACGCGGCCGGCCGCCGCCAATACCTCTACCATCCCGACTGGCGGGCCAAGCGTGACCAGGAGAAGTTCGATCGGGTCCTGAAGCTCGGTGGTGTTCTTCCGGACGTACGCGAGCGGACGGAGCGGGATCTCAGCAAGATCGGCATGACCGACGCCCGAGCCGCGGCGCTCGCTGTGCGCCTGCTGGACCTGGGCTACTTCCGGATCGGCAGTGACGTCTACGCGGACGAGCATGGCGGCTTCGGCCTGACCACCCTGGAGCGCCGCCACGTCCACAAACGTGGTGACTCCTTCGTCTTCACCTTCACCGGCAAGTCCGGCGTCGACCACACGATCAGCATCGACGATCCGCTCTCGGTGGAGGCGATCTCGCATCTACGTCGCCGGCGTGCCGGGTTCGAGGAGCTCCTCGCCTACAGACGGGGCCGACGATGGCAGCGGCTGACGGCGGCCATGGTCAACGATTATGTGCGCGAGGTGAGCGGCCTGGAGGCGTCGGCGAAGGACTTCCGGACCTGGCACGCCACCGTGCTCGCGTCGCTCGCGCTCGCCGAGGACACAGACGCCGAGGGAGCGGCCCCGAAGGCCAGGAGCCGGCACAAGCAACAGGTCGCCGCGATCAAGGAGGTTGCGGAATACCTCGGAAACACGCCGGCCGTCGCCCGGAACTCCTACGTCGACCCCCGGGTGCTCGAACTGCACGAACAGGGCCACACCATCGTCCTACGTGATGGCGCGAGCAGAGACCCGCAGGAACGCCAGGCCACGGCGGAGCGCGCAGTCCTTCGGCTGTTGGCGCAAGACGATGGCTGATGGCGGCACACATCGAGCGCGCCATACCTCTCGTCAGCCTTCGATCCCGGTGGCTTCATGTGAGGAACCCACCGGCTTGCTCTCGGGCGATCCGCGTTGTCTGAGGTAGATCGCGAAGACGGCCATGGAGCCGACCGCCAGGAACTCCGACTGCCAGTTCTGAAGGGTGCGGGCCCAAAAGTCCGCGTTGGCCAGGTAGGAGGGCCACGAGATCGGGTCGCGGAGCTGCTGCAGCCTGGTCTCGTTGTACGCCGCCCACCCGGCGACCGACTGGACCAGCCAGGAGAGCAGGAAGATGGACCCCATCACGATGCCGAGGGACCTCGAGTAGAGGGCGGTCCGGAGGCCGCCGACCCGCGCCAGTCGCGGGGAATCGGGTTGGGAGTGCTCGCCTATCTTCTGCTCCTTGTCGGACTCCTGGCCGGCGCTGTGCAACGCCTTTGACTCCGGGGAGCCTCGTTGCAGCAGCCAGACTGTGAAGACGACGTAGAGCAGGAACTGGAGATACTCGCTCTGCCAGTTCTCGGTCACGTCCACGGCGAAGCTCGCCGAGGTGAGATACCGACCCAGCGAGAGCTGGTGGAGACCGTCGGCGAGCAGCTCGTCGTTCAGCTGCTGCCAGCCGGCGAACGCCTGTCCGACGAGGGCGGCCAAGAAGAGCAGTCCGAAGACGAGGCTGAGCGAGTTCTCCTTGAGGAAGCGGCGCATGGCGGACTCCCTCACACGTGCCGTAGGGCGAGGACCAACGTATAGACGAGGCCGATGCCTATGACTGCCAGATAGGTGACGTACATGACTCGCATCTCAGCCTCCGTGCACGGTGCAGTTGTAGGGCTTCGGCGCCTGCGGCGTGCAGCCGGCCGCGAGCAGCCGCCATCCGTCGGCGAACCGCGCCAGGAACAGGGTCTCGCCGCGGTAGCTCACCTGAGCCATTCCTCCGAAGACGTCGACACGGTCGATGGCGCCGGGCGCGGGCAGCTTCTCGCCGGCCAACGCGTCCGCGCAACGGCGCATGGCGGCCGCTTCGAGCTCGGAGCGTGTCTCCGGCGCCAAGAGCGCGCACGCACTATCCCAGTCCTGTGCGGAGAGCGCTGCCTGGAAGGCGCCGGCCCTCTCGCGTACGGCCTCGTCCTGCTCCGAATCGCACCCGGTGAGGATCATCGGGAGGACCAGCGCGAGCGCCGCGACCCACCATCGCATGGC
>NZ_JBOHDN010000148.1:0-8107 GCF_050699375.1 Nocardioides sp.
GTTATGACGCGCCGACTCGGCGTGGATCGACACTCGATCCGCTCGACCTCGCTCGCTACGCCTCGATCACGACCGGGACGATCATCGGGCGGCGACGGTGGGTGCTGGAGACCCAGCGGCCGAACGTACGCCGGATGGCCTGCTGCAGCTGGTAGGTGTCGGTCGCGCCCTCGGAGATGGCTCGGTTGACCGCCTTGATGATCGGCTGCTTGACCGGGTCGAAGGCGTTGTCGGGCCACACGTGGCCGCGCGCATGGATCTCGGGACCGCTGGCGACGGTGCCGTTGACCGTGTCGACCACGATGATGATCGAGACGAAGCCCTCCTCGGACAGGATGCGGCGGTCCTTGAGCTCGGACTCGGTGACGTCGCCGACGGTGGTGCCGTCGACGAACACGTACCCGCACTCGACCTTACCCGCGATCTCGGCCTTGCCGTCGATGAGGTCGACGACGACGCCGTCCTCGGCGTAGACGACGCTCTCGACGCCGGTCTGGCGGGCGAGGTCACCGTTGGCGAGCAGGTGGCGCACCTCGCCGTGGACGGGCATCACGTTGCGTGGGCGGACGATGTTGTAGCAGTAGAGCAGCTCGCCCGCACTCGCGTGACCGGAGACGTGCACCAGGGCGTTGCCCTTGTGGACCACGTTGGCGCCCAGGCGGGCGAGCCCGTTGATCACGCGATAGATCGAGTTCTCGTTGCCCGGGATCAGGCTGCTCGCCAGCAGGACGGTGTCGCCCGGCTCGATGTGCACGAAGTTGTGGGTGCCGTTGGCGATCCGCGACAGCGCCGACATCGGCTCGCCCTGCGATCCGGTCGAGACCATCACCACCTTCTCCGGCGGCAGGTCGGCGAGCTCCTTGGCGTCGACGATGACGTCCTCGGGCACGTGCAGGTAGCCCAGGTCGGAGGCGATCTGCATGTTGCGGACCATCGAGCGGCCGACGTACGCCACCTTGCGGCCGTGCGCGACGGCACTGTCGAGCACCTGCTGGACGCGGTGCACGTGGGAGGCGAAGCAGGCCACGATGATCCGCTGGTCCGACTCGCGGAAGACCTGCTCGATAGCCGGCGCGATCTTCTTCTCGCCGGTCGTGAAGCCCGGCATCTCGGCGTTGGTGGAGTCGACCAGGAAGAGGTCGACACCCTCCTCGCCCAGGCGCGCGAAGGACCGCAGGTCGGTGATCCGCCCGTCCAACGGCAGCTGGTCCATCTTGAAGTCACCGGTGTGCAGCACGAGGCCGGCCGGCGTACGGATCGCCACCGCGAACGCGTCCGGGATGGAGTGGTTGACCGCCACGAACTCGAGCTCGAAGGGCCCGAAGGAGATCTTGTCTCCTTCCGTGACCTTGTGCTGGACGGTCTCGCGCAGGCGGTGCTCGCGCAGCTTGGAGCCCAGCAGGGCAAGGGTCAGCTCGGAGCCGACCAGCGGGATGTTCTGGCGCTCGCGCAGCAGGTAGGGGGTGGCGCCGATGTGGTCCTCGTGACCGTGGGTCAGGACCAGCGCCTCGATGTCGCCGAGGCGGTCACGGATCGGGCCGAAGTCGGGCAGGATCAGGTCGACGCCGGGCTGGTGCTCCTCGGGGAAGAGCACGCCACAGTCGACGATCAGCAGCCGGCCGTCGTACTCGAAGACCGTCATGTTGCGTCCGACCTCGCCGAGGCCGCCGAGAGGGGTGACTCGCAGGCCGCCCTTGGGGAGCTTGCCGGGTTCGGTGAGCTCCGGGTGTGGGTGAGACAAAGGCATTCCTTCTAAAGAAGGCCAGAGGCCTCCAACCCGGCTCGCAGCGCCTCGACCTCGTCGTCGTCGAGTGCCACAAGTGGCCCTCGTACGGTGCGGTTGTCGATGACGCCGGTCAGCTCGAGTGCGGCCTTGGCAGTGGTGGCTCCGTAGTTCGGGACGCCCATGATGGCGTCGATCGCGGGGAGCATCCGCGCATAAGTCTTGCGGGCAGTCTCGACGTCGCTCGCGGCGAACGCGTCGACCAACGTACGTGTCTGGTCGCCGAGCACGTGGGCAGCGACGCTGATCACGCCGACGGCGCCGTGCGCGAGCCAGGCGAGGGTGTGCGCGTCGTCGCCGGAGTAGAGGGTGTAGCCGAGGTCGAGCAGCCTGGTGCCGCGCGGGAAGTCGCCGGCGGCCTCCTTGACCGCGATGACGGTGTCCCAGGTGATCGCCTCTTGGTAGGTCTCGAGGGTGATCGGGGAGCCGGTGCGGCCGGGGACGTCGTAGAGGATGACCGGGACGTCGGTGGTCGAGGCCACCGTACGGAAGTGCTCGCGGATGCCGCGCTCGCCCGGCTTGTTGTAGTAGGGGGTCACCAGGAGCAGGCCGTCGGCACCGATCCTCGCAGCCTGCTTGGCCAGCCCGACCGAGGTGCGGGTGTCGTTGGTGCCGATGCCGGCCACGACCTTGGCGCGGTCTCCGACGGCGTCCTTGACAGCCTCCAGGATCTCGCCGTCCTCGGCCGGCGTGGTGGTCGGGGACTCGCCGGTGGTTCCGGAGACGACGATGCCGTCGTGGCCGTGATCGACCAGGTGCTTGGCCACTTTCTGGGTCTGCTCCAGGTCGACCGAGCCATCGTCATTGAAGATCGTGACGAGTGCTGAGAGCACGGTGCCGAACGGAGCGTCAGTCATGGAATACAGACTATCGTCAGACGCGCGTCATGACCTCGTCGGCTACGAGTGCGAGATGATCGAGGTCGCTGAGGTCGAGCACCTGGAGGTAGAGGCGGGTGGCGCCGGCGTCCTCGAACTGCTTGATCTTGGCGACCACCTCGTCAGGGGTGCCGGCCAGGCCGTTCTCGCGCAGCTCGGCGGGCTCGCGGCCGATCGCCTGCGCGCGGCGGGCGATCTCGTCCTCGTCACGGCCCACGCAGAGCACCTGGGCGGCGGAGTAGATGATCGAGTCGTCACGACCGGCCGCCTCGACGAAGCGCCCGACGTTCTCGAAGAGCGCCTGTGAGTCGGCGACCGAGACGAACGCCGCGTTGAACTCGTCGGCGAAGGTCGCCGCAAGCGTCGGCGTACGCTTCTTGCCGCCCCCACCCACGACCACCGGGATCGAGCCGGCGTGGCCGCGGGTCTGGACCGGCTTGGGCAACCCGGGGCTGTCCTTGATCGTGTAGTGCTTCCCCTCGAAGCTGAAGGTCTCCCCCGGCTCGGTCGCCCACAGCCCGGTGATGACCTCGAGCTGCTCCTCCAGCCGGTCGAACCGCTCGCCGAGGGCAGGGAACGGGATGCCGTACGCCTCGTGCTCCTCCTCGAACCAGCCGGCGCCCAGCCCGAGCTCGACGCGGCCGTCGGACATGTCGTCGACGTTGGCCGCCTGGACGGCCAGCACCCCGGGAAGCCGGAAGGTCGCCGAGGTGACGAGCGTGCCGAGCCGGATCCTGCTCGTGTCGCGGGCCAGCCCGGCCAGCGTCGTCCAGGCGTCGCTCGGTCCGGGGAGCCCGTCGCCCGAGCCCATCTTCAGGTAGTGGTCGGAGCGGAAGAACGCCCCGAACCCCAGCTCCTCGGCCTTCTGAGCGACGGCGAGGATGTCGGCGTAGGACGCCCCCTGCTGGGGCTCGGTGAAGATGCGCAGCTCCATACCTCAGACCCTAACGGGCGGCCGCCAGCCTATTTCCGGCGCGTGTAGAAGATGCGGTCGTACGCCTCGTGGGGCTCCCGCTTCGTCTCGACCCATTGCGCCCGGTCGAAGGGCGGGTAGAGGACGTCGCCCTCAGGAGTCAGGTGGACGCGGGTGATGACCTGATCGGTGGCGTAGGGGAAGGCCGCCTCGTAGACCTGCGCTCCCCCGGCGACGATCGTGTCGCCCTGCTCCTCGGCTGCGAGCGCGAGGGCGGAGTCGATGTCGTGGGCGACCTGGACGCCGCCGTACGCCCAGGTCTTGTCCTTCGTCAGGACGACGGTCGTGCGACCCGGGAGCGGGCGGCCGATGGACTCGAAGGTGGTGCGTCCCATGACGAGCGTGTGGCCCATCGTGATCGCCTTGAACTCGGCCTGCTCGCCGGGGATCTTCCAGGGAATGTCCGGGCCGTTGCCGATGACGCCGTTGTCCGCCACCGCGGCCACCATGACGATGCGCTCAGACGGCAATGGGAGCCTTGATGACGGGGTGCGGGTCGTAGCCCTCCACCGTGATGTCCTCGAGCTCGAAGGCGTCGATGTCCTTGACGTTCGGGGAGAGGCGCAGCGTGGGCAGCCGCCGTGGCTCACGGGTGAGCTGGAGGCGGGCCTGCTCGAGGTGGTTGCTGTAGAGGTGGGCGTCGCCGAGCGTGTGCACGAACTCGCCCGGCTCCAGACCGGTCACGTGCGCGACCATGTGGGTGAGCAGCGCGTAGGAGGCGATGTTGAACGGCACGCCGAGAAAGACGTCCGCGGAGCGCTGGTAGAGCTGCAGGCTCAGCTTCCCGTCGGCCACGTAGAACTGGCACAGCGTGTGGCACGGCGGCAGCGCCATGTCTTCGATGTCGGCCGGATTCCACGCGGTGATGACGTGGCGGCGGCTGTCGGGGTCGGTGCGGATCTGGTCGATGATCTTGGCGATCTGGTCGACGTGCCGGCCGTCGGGCGTGGGCCAGGAGCGCCACTGGTAGCCGTAGACCGGGCCCAGGTCGCCGTTCTCGTCGGCCCACTCGTCCCAGATCGAGATGCCGCGCTCCTGGAGCCAGCCCACGTTGGTGTCGCCACGCAGGAACCAGAGCAGCTCACCGAAGACCGACCGGGTGTGGACCTTCTTGGTGGTCAGCAGCGGGAAGCCCTCGCTGAGGTCGTAGCGCGTCTGGTGACCGAAGACGCTGATCGTGCCCGTCCCGGTGCGGTCGGACTTCTCCACGCCCTCGTCGAGGATGCGGGTCAACAGGTCGAGGTAGGACTGCACACCCCCAGCCTAGGTCAGAGCGTCAGCGACCCTTGGATGGTGGTGAGTGTGTCTCCGCCCACCCAGATCCTGCCCTCGTCGTCGGTGGCGACATGCACCCGCCCGCGCCGCTTCATCACGGTGCCCTGCGAGGAGACGTACGCCACGGGCAGCACGTCGCCGCCCAGCCACTGCGCGATCCCGGCATTGAGCGAGCCAGTGACCGGGTCCTCGTCGACACCGAGGCCACCGACGAAGGCCCGCACCTCGATCGCGCACTCCGCGCCTTCCGGGTAGGTGCCGACAGCACCCACCGCCAGGTCTCCGAGCGCCGCCGGGTCCGGGGTCAGCGCGAGCACGGCCTCAGCGTCCCGGAGCATCACCGCCACCCAGCCCGGTCCGTTGTCGGCCCACTGCGCGGCCAGGATCTCCGCACGGCCGATCCGCAGGCCGGCGGCGATGCGCTCGAGCACGTCCTCCTCCACCGGACCTCCACGGAGCAGGTCGGGCGCGGCGAAAGCCAGGCGCTCACCCCGTTGCAGGCTCACCAGGCCCACGCCACACTCCTGCACGACGTAGGCACCCTTCGGCTCACCCCCCGCCTCCAGCCACGCGTGCGCGCTGCCCAGGGTCGGATGGCCGGCGAACGGCAGCTCGCCGCTGGGCGTGAAGATCCGCAGCCGATAGTCGGCAGCCGGGTCGCCCGGCCGCAGCAGGAAGGTCGTCTCCGACAGGTTCGTCCACCGCGCGAACGACGCCATCTGCTCGTCGCTGAGCCCATCGGCCCCATGTACGACCGCTACCGGATTGCCCAGCATCGGCTCGTTGGTGAAGACATCGACCTGGCGAAACTCATAGCTGCTCACGGCCCGACGATACCCGGGGACCAGACCATGCGCGGCGTCAGCTGGGACTGCCTCGAACCGACCACCATATTGACCCTTGAGGGTCGACGTGGTGCCGCCGGTCGCCCCCGCGACCACCACTTCGCCCCTTGAGGGTCGATGTCGTGGCCGGGGAGTCAGGGACGGCCGGGGAAGTGGAGCTGCCATTGCGGGGACAGGTTGACTGGTGCGCCGGGGAGGCGCCTTGCCACGAGCTGACGGTGGATCCGGTTCAGGGTGTTGCCCGGAGTGTTGTAGATGTCCTTGGCGATGAAGACGAGGATGCGCCAGCCGTCATCGTCGATCTTCTCCCGGCGGTCGATGTCCGACTCCCACTGCTCCTCGCGCTCGACGTGCTGGCGTCCGTCGTACTCGGCGATCAGCTTGATCGAGGGCCAGCACAGGTCGTACTTGCGGAAGTCGAGCTCGCTCTCCTCCCCTACCAGCTGGTTGACCAGCGGCTCGGGGAGACCGGCGAGGACGATCAGCATTCGCAGGCGGGTCTCCATCGGCGAGTCGACGCCGGTACGCACGTAGGTCAGGGCACGGCGAGCAGCCGCAGCACCGGGGCCCGTCGCCTTGGCGCAGTAGCGGTCGAGGCGAGCGAGCCCGTCGGGGTTCTTCCGAACCAGGTAGTCGCCGACCACGACGAGGTCGACCAGCGAGAGCAGCGTGGCGAGCTCGACGAAGTTCTGCTCGACCCTCGAGACCCGGACACCGTTCACGGTCTTCACCTGCGCCTTCGACGCGCAGTGACAGACGACCCCGGCGATCCGGTGACGGTCCTTCTGGGCCATCACGGTGACGTGCTCGCCTGGCAGTGGCGGGAGCGGGAGCCGCGATATCCGGGCGGCGGTCGCATGGCTGGCGAAGGCGGTGTCGGCGTAGGTCTTCAGCGCCGCTTCGGCACGAATCAGCGGAGTCAGCTCGACATCTGCCGCCACGAAGACACCGGTGTGCAGACGTACGAAGCCCGGCCCGCGGAGCCGGTTCGGGGTGATGCCCGCCGCCAGCGCCTGTTTTCGGGTGAACGGACGAGACGGGTCGAACGGCACCTCGTCGGGATCGGTGTCGACCTCGGGGACCGTCTCAGAAGCAGCTGATGCGTTCACGCCAAGCAGCATCCGACAATCTCGTCGAAGCTGCAGAAGTTATCCACAGCAATCGCTCCGTCTGTGGATAACCCCGCTCGTTGCCTCAACGACATCGCCCCTCAAGGGTCGATGTGGTGGTCACATCCAGCGTCGAGACCACCACATCGACCCTTGAGGGTCATCGTGGTTGACGTACGTCAGGCGGAGAGGTTCATCGGGCCGTAGACCTGGCGGTCGTGCTCGAAGAGGATCACCGCGGTCACGCCGGCGTCGAGGAGCTCCTGCCAGACCTCGCCGACCCACGACTCGGCGTCGCCCTGGTTGGCGAAGCGCTGGCCGGCGTACTCATCTCCCGCCGAGACCTCCTCGCCGGAGCCGTCGACGAGCTTCCACCACCACGGCCGCTCGGCGGCGGACGGCTGCTTGAACACCGAGGGGACGTCCGGGATGCTCATGCCGCCACCTCCGTAGCGCAGGCGCCAGAATACGGACGCGGCGGCATGAATGACTGAATGGTCGCTCGCTGACGCTCGCTCATCAGCCCTCCCGTACGTGCGAGTCGACGAAGGGCGGCTTGGTGAGCTGGAAGATCTCGCGACGGCCACGTACGTCGATGCCGATCTCGGCCTCCGGGTTGACCGTGGTCGAGACGAGCACCAGCCCGACGCCCTTCTTCAGGGTCGGCGAGAAGGTGCCGGAGGTGACTTCGCCGACAGGTACGTCGGCGGTCAGGGAGGCGGACATGTGCGGGCGCGGGATGCCGCGGCCGACGGCGATGATGCCGCGCAGGGCGCGCTTCGGGCCGGCCTCCTTCTCCGCGACGAGCTTGTCGCTGCCCCAGAAGGCGTCCTTCTTCCAGCCGACGGCCCAGCCGAGGCCGGCCTCGTTGGGGGTGACGTCGAGCGAGATGTCCTGTCCGTGGAGCGGATAGCCCATCTCGGTGCGCAGCGTGTCCCGGGCGCCGAGGCCACAGGCCACCGCGCCGAGCTCCTCGCCCCTGGTCAGCAGCGCGTCCCAGAGCGCACCGGCCGCGTCGTTGGCGACAATCAGCTCGTAGCCGCGCTCGCCCGAGTAGCCGGACCGGCACACGACCACGCCGATGTCATCTCCAAGAATCTCGGGCGAGGCGGCCTCCACGAAGGACATGTAGTCATGGCCGGCCGGCAGCCCGACCGCGGCGAGCAGCTCGTCCGACTTCGGCCCCTGGACCGCGAGCACCGCGTAGTCGCGGTGGTGGTCGGCGAGGTTGATCCCCTCGGGTG
>NZ_JBOHDN010000149.1:0-13788 GCF_050699375.1 Nocardioides sp.
TCGCCCACAGCTGCGTTCGCGACATGAATTCGGGGGAAACGGCGGTCGCCGTCGCGTAGGTTGGTTGTTGCCCAGCACAGCTACGTAGGGGGACACATGACCAACGACGATCTCAAGGCGAAGATGCGCGAGGCCCTCGAGAAGAAGAACGACCACGACCACGCACATGCCGAGAGCGCCGGGGCCAAGGAGAAGGCGCACGGGTCCGAGGTCGTGGGCGGTGCGCCGAAGATGCACCGCCGTAAGGCCGGTGGCGGCGGGTCCTGAGCCCGGTTCTACACTGTGCTCACTTTCCGGGCCCGCCGGGGTATCGGGTTGGTCTGGTCGAGAGGTATTGAACGTTGGCACGCCGGGTAGTGCTCCACATCGGAGCTATGAAGTCGGGAACGACGTACCTGCAGGGTGCCCTCTACAAGAACAAGGGCCTCCTGGCCGAGCGTGGGATCCTCGTGCCTGGGGCGCGCTGGCGTCACCAGATCGAGGCCGTCCTCGACGTCAAGGGCCGCAGCAGGCATCCCCAGGGCGACTCCGTCGCCGGTGCCTGGGACCGTATGGTCGCCGAGGTCGACGAGTGGGACGGCACAGCCATGATCTCCGTCGAGCTGTTCGCGCCGGTCGGCCCGGTGACCGTCGAGCGGGTCGCGTCGAGCTTCAAGGGCGTGACCCCCGAGATCGTGCTGTCGCTGCGTGACATCAACCGGCAGATCCCGTCGATGTGGCAGGAGCTCATCCAGAACGGCATGGGCTGGACCTGGGCCGAGTTCCTCGCCTCGGTCAAGAAGAGTCGTCCCGGCGCCGCCGAGCGCCACCGGTCGAAGCCTGGCAAGCGATTCTGGAACGAGCAGGACATGACCGCGATCGCCAGGCGCTGGGAGCGGGCCGGTCCGCTCCACCTCGTCACAGTGCCGCCTCCGGGCAGCCCCGCACCGCTGTTGCTGGAGCGTTTCGGTGAGGCGATGGGCTTCGACCCCGAGGGGATGGCGAGCCCGCCGCCGCGCAACACCTCCCTCGGCACCGCGACCGTCGAGGTGCTGCGTGGGCTCAACGCGGAGCTCGAGAGTCGTGGCCTCCCGTTCCCGGCCGCGATCGGCCTACGCAAGCACACGCTCGGCAAGCAGCTGATGCCGAAGCTGGACGTCGAGGACCCTCGGATCGGGCTCCCGGTGCCGCGCTGGGCCAGCGCCTTCACCGACGACCAGGCCGCCGAGCTGCGCGGCCTCGACGCCACCGTCCACGGGGATCTCGACGACCTCGCCCCCGTGGAGGTCAGCGGTATCGACCCGCGCGAGGTCACCCAGACCCAGGTCCGAGACGCCGCCGTGGCCTCCTATGCCGCGCTGCGCGCCGACCTCAACAAGAAGCTCGCCGACCCGACCATCCCAGGTGAGGTCATCGACCCGGGGGAGGGCCGCAAGGCCCCCGCACGCGCGGTCTCCGCCCTGGCCGACCTCGTGGAGTGGTCCGTCCGGCGAGAGGAGCTGGTCCGTACGTAGGGCCTCAACATCAACGGGGGATTCAATGTCAGGCACCTGGGGGTTGCGTCGTCGACGTAGCCCCGTCGATGAGCAGCGCGTCGAGCCCAGTGGTGGGCCCAGCGGTGGGCCCAGCGGCACGCTCGGTGGCGAGCCGCCGCGGATCGCCGTGCTCACGATCACCCGCGACGAGGGCGAGATGCTCGCCCGCTGGGTCGACCACTACGGCCAGCAGGTGGGTCGCGAGAACCTGATCGTCTTCGACGACGGCTCGACCGACGGATCCACCGACGACCTGCCCTGCACGGTCCAGCGTCTGCCCGGCTTCCGGAAGGGCAACTTCGAGGCCGGCCGGATGAGCCTGGCCAGCGGGGTCGCGCGCGGTCTGCTGGGGGTCTACGACTGGGTGGTCTTCACCGATGTCGACGAGTTCCTCATCCCCGACCCGGCGATCTACGCCGATCTGCCCGACTACCTGGCGCGCCGGCGCGAGGACGTGCTCGCTCCGTACGCCCTCAACGTCGTCCATCACACCGCTGTCGAGGGGCCGCTGATCAGTGGCAAGCCGATCCTCGGCCAGCGGGCGTACGCGAAGTTCGCGCCGTTGATGTGCAAGCCGTCGATCAAGCGGGTCTCGGCGTCGTGGACGTGTGCCTCCCACGGGATCCGGGCTCCCTATCAACCCGATCCCGGCCTCTTCATGCTCCACATGAAGTTCGCCGACCTCGACGTGCTGCAGCGACAGGCCGACCTGCGCAACCAGCTCGCCCTGACGGTCGGTCGCGGCAAGGGGAGCTCGTGGGGTCGCTCCGGTGATGACCTGGCCACGTTGCTGACCCAGGTGACCCGGTCGGTGAGTGCCGACGTCGCGGTCTTCGACCCCACGGCGATCGTGCCGGCCAAGCTGGTCCGTGAGGAGGACGGCGTGCATCGCGCGGCCGGCAGGGGCCACATCGACAACCTGCAGGCGCAACCTCTCGTACGCATCCCCGAGCGGCTCCACGGGATCGTCTGAGCCCGTCCGGCCCGCGTGAGTCTCTGTCGCGGTGCGTGGGACGGCCGTAGGCTGAACAGCGGCGGTGGGTTAGGTTACTGCTCGGTAATCCCAGCACAGCAACACCGTCAGACTCACCGACGAGAGGCCGCAGATGAGCAAGACCAACCCCGGCAACTTCTTCGAGGACTTCCAGGTCGGCCAGGTCATCGAGCACGCGACGCCGCGTACGGTGACCGAGGGGGACCGGGCCGCGTACGGCTCGCTCTACCCGACCCGCTTCGCGCTGCCCTCCAGCGCAGTCTTCGCGGCGTCGGTCGGGCTCGACCAGCACCCGGTCGAGGAGCTGATCGGCTTCCACATCGCCTTCGGCAAGACCGTCCCGGACGTGTCGCTGAACGCCGTCGCCAACCTCGGCTACGCCGAGTGCCGCTTCCACCAGCCGGTGGTGCCGGGCGACACCCTCTCGACGAAGTCCGAGGTCATCGGCCTCAAGCAGAACTCCAACGGCAAGTCTGGCGTCGTCTACGTGCGCTCCACCGCCACGAACCAGCGCGGCGAGGTCGCCATCGAGTGGGCCCGCTGGGTCATGGTGCACAAGCGGGTCCCGGCGGACTCGACCGCCGATGGGGCTCCGGAGACGGTCATCCCCGATCTCGCCAAGGCGGTCGACGCCACAGACCTGATCGTGCCCGAGGGCCTGGTCTTCTCGGCGTACGACTTCACCGCCGCCGGTGAACCGCACCGCCTCGAGGACTACGAGATCGGCGAGAAGATCGACCACGTCGACGGGGTCACGCTGACCGCCTCCGAGCACCAGCAGGCCACGCGCCTGTGGCAGAACACCGCGAAGGTGCACTTCAACGCCGAGGCGCGGCCCGACGGGCGCAACCTCATCTATGGCGGCCACATCATCTCGCTGGCGCGGGCGCTGTCGTTCAACGGGCTCGCCAACGCCCAGGTCATCGCCGCGATCAACGCCGGCGCGCACGCTTCCCCTGCCTTCGCCGGCGACACCGTCTACGCCTGGTCCGAGGTCCTCGACCGCACCGTGCTCGAACCCGGCTCCGCGGAGGCCCCGGGCATCGGCGCCCTCCGCCTGCGCCTGGTCGCCACCAAGGGCCGCGACGAGTCCATGACCCTGCGAGGCGAGGACGGAAAGTACGCCCCCGGCGTACTGCTCGATCTTGACTACTGGGCTCTCATCCCGGCCTGATCCGGCCGACAGGCTTCACCACCAAAGGACGCACATCATGAGCAATCGCACCGCCGCCTCGTCCAAGAAGGCGCTCTTCGTCTCCGGGTCCGCCCAGGGCATCGGCAAGGCGATCGTCGAGAGGTTCGCCGCCGCCGGCTGGTTCGTCGGCGTCTACGACCTCGATGCCGCCCTGGCCAAGGAGGTCGCCGCCAGTCTCGGCGAGGCCGCCGCGATCGGCGGAGCGGTCGACGTCACCGACCCGGACTCGTGGAAGGCCGCGCTCGAGGAGTTCGCCACCGCCGCGGGCGGGCGTCTCGACCTGCTGGTCAACAACGCCGGCATCCTGCGCGCCGGGCGGCTGGCCGACGTCGACCTGGCCAAGCACCGTCAGACCATCGACATCAACGTCAACGGCGTGATCAACGGCTGCCACACGGCGTACCCCTATCTGCGGGCCACCCCGGGCTCCGGCGTCATCAACGTCTGCAGCGCGAGCGCCATCTACGGGCAGCCCGAGATCGCCTCCTACAGCGCGTCGAAGTACGCCGTCCGCGGGCTCACCGAGGCGCTCGAGCTGGAGTGGCGCAAGGAGGGCATCCGGGTGCAGGCGGTCTGGCCGCTGTGGGTGAAGACCGCGATGCTCGAGGACAACGCCGCCTCCTCCCACGAGACCCTCGGCGTCCGGCTGACCGTCGAGGATGTCGCCGATCAGGTCTGGGAGATGGCGCAGCCCCGCAAGGGACTGTTCCGGCTGCCGAAGGTGCACACCGCGGTCGGGTTCCCGGCCAAGGCGCTCTCCACCGCCGCCGACCTCGCCCCCAACGTGTTCGCCCGCGAGGTCAACAGGTTCATCACGCGGGCATGACCGGCCGGCCGGCTCGCGGGCTGGTTTGATGGGGCCATGGCCCTCTACCTCGTCAGGCACGGCACCACCGAGTGGTCCCGCAACGGCCGGCACACCTCGCGCACCGACCTTCCGCTCCTCTCGGAGGGGGAGGAGGACGCCAAGGCGCTGACGTCGAGGCTGAACGCGCAGCCGTACGCCGCGGTGCTGACCTCCCCACGACAGCGGGCCCGGCGTACGGCCGAGCTTGCCGGCTTCCCCGACGCCGTCGTCACCGACGACCTGGTCGAGTGGGACTACGGGGACTACGAGGGCATCACCACCGAGGAGATCCGGCGGACCGACCCGGGCTGGACCCTGTGGACGGCGAGGACGCCCGGAGGAGAGGCCGCCGCTGCGGTCCAGGAGCGACTGGGCCGGGTCGTCGAGGCTGCCCGTGGGCGCGACGGCGACACCCTGGTCTTCTCCCACGGGCACGCGCTGTGTGCCCTGGCCGCGGTGTGGCTGGGCCTCCCGGTCAGCGAGGGACGGCTCTTCAGGCTCGACACCGGGTCGGTCTCGATGCTGGACGCTCACCACGAGCAGCCGGTGGTCAAGCGCTGGAACACCTAGGGGATCGCCTTAGACCGGCCGGCGCTTGACCGAAGCGGCAGCATCGTTCACCGTGGTGGGGTGGTCCTCGCGGTTGGCTGTCCACGCTGCGCGACGCCGGTGGCGAGCATCGGCGCCGGCGGCAGCCAGTCGTGCCCCGAGCACGGTGTGGTGACGCCGGTGTGGCGTACGGACACGGCCTCCTACGAGGATCTGGTGCAGGTCCTGTCGCTGGCCGGTGAGGTGCCGACCTACCTGCCCTGGCCGGTCGAGTCCGGCTGGTCGATCGCAGACCTCGCGGTCGTCGGCGACGACGCCAAGGGATCCGCGACGCTGCTCACCCTCAGCGGCGTGACCCCCGCCGACGGCCCTGTCGAGATGACCGTGGTCGCCGAGGAGGCAGGTGTCGGCCTGGGCGCCCGGTGCGCGCGCACGTACGGACCTGATCCCGGCGTCGACGCCTGCGTGGGACGACCCACGACGAAGGTGCGCGTGGCCGGGCAGCAGGTTCCGCTGTGGCCCATCACCCAGTGGACCAACGGCGCCGAGGAGTGGGAGCGGTCCGTGGTGGTCGGCGAGGCCGACGGCCGCTGGCTGTGGATGATCTTCCGGCCGGCCACGGCGATGCTGATGCTCCAGGACGGCTGGCACCTGCGTCAGGTCGGCGACCTCGGCGTCCAGATGGTCGAGCTGCCCTTCGGCGGTACTCGCGGATCCTGGTGGGACCACTAGGATGTGCGGGTGCGCATCGACCTACACACTCACTCGCGGGTGAGTGACGGGACCGATTCGCCCACCGAGCTGGTGCACGCCGCGAAGGCCGCGGGGCTGGATGTCGTCGCGATCACCGATCACGACACCGCCGACAGCTGGGACGAGGCCGCCGCCGCGGCCGCCGAGGTCGGGATCGAGCTGGTTCGGGGCATGGAGATCAGCGCCGGCTACGCCCGCCATGGCGTGCACCTGCTGGCGTACCTGCCAGATCGCACCTACCCGCCGCTGGTCGAGGAGCTCGATCGAGTGCTCGCCGGACGCGACGGACGGCTGCCGCTGATGCTCGAGCGGCTGGCTCGGCTCGGCATCGAGGTCTCCCTCGAGGACGTTGCCGCCGTCTCCGGCGATGCTGCCGCGTCGGGGCGCCCGCACCTGGCCGACGCCCTCGTCGCCAAGGGGTATGTGCGCAGTCGCGACGAGGCGTTCAACCTCTACCTCGGGGCGGGCAAGGCTGCGTACGTCCATCGTTATGCCGCCCCGCTCGAGCCGATGATCAGCACCATCGCCGCCGCGGGGGGAGCCACCGTGATCGCCCATCCGTGGGGACGGTCCGGACTCGAGCAGCCCGACGAGGCGGCCATCTCCGCACTGGTCGACGCGGGCCTGTCCGGGCTCGAGGTCGACCACCAGGATCACACCCCTGAGGTGCGCGAGAAACTGCGCGTGATCGCCCGCAACCTGGACCTCGTGGTGACCGGATCCAGCGATTACCACGGCACCGGGAAGGTGGGTCACCATCTGGGTGTGAACACCACTGCACCAGCCGAGTACGAGCGGCTCCTGGAGCGAGCCGCCGCGGCCTCGGTGGCCTCCGGGCGTGCGACCCCGGAGGTCGTACGTTGACCGAGATCTTCGTCTCCACGTTCGTGACGCTCTTCGTGATCATGGACCCGATCGGGACGATCCCGGTCTTCCTCTCGCTGACCGCCGGCCAGTCACCGGGCAAGCAGCGTCGTGCGGCGATCCTGGCGGTCGCGGTCTCGTTCCTGGTGATCACGATCTTCGCGCTCTTCGGGCAGGCGATCCTGCACTACATGCACATCTCGCTGGAGGCTCTGCAGTGCGCCGGCGGCCTGCTCCTGCTGCTCGTCGCCCTCGAGCTGCTCACCGACAACTTCGACGACCCGGTCGCCGCCGCGGGCGCCAACGTGGCGATGGTGCCGCTCGGCACGCCCCTGCTGGCCGGCCCCGGCGCGATCGTCGCCACCATGGTCTTCGTACAGGACGTCGACTCCGTCGGGACCGGCTTCGGTCTCGCTCTCGGCCTCGTCGTCGTACACATCACCCTCCTCCTCGGGATGGTCTTCTCCGTCCCGATCCTGAAGGTCCTCAAGGAGTCCGGCGTCCTGCTCATCACCCGCATCGCCGGCCTCCTGCTCTCCGCGATCGCCGTCCAGATGGTCGCCGACGCCGTGACCACCTTCATCGCGAACGCCTGAGGCTCGTACGTCTGGATAGTCCCAGACGTACGAGCCCTTCTACCGTCCGGTAACGGGCCGGAGCGCCTGAAACTACTTCCGACCCGGTGGGCTGTCGGTGGTCGCAGCCATGATGTCGACATGGGCACGTGGCGTCCTCATCTCCGGCCACCCGAGGTCGTCGGGCGGCCAGGGCTCGTGCGCCCGGTGCGGATTGATCCTTCCGGGACCAGCGGTCCGACTCCCAAGCAGGCCCGCGGACGGGGCTGGCGCCGCTCGTCGCGAGGGCTGTACGTCCCGTCGGCCGTCGACGCGCAGGCACCGCAGCAGCGCGTGCTCGAAGGGGCGGCACTCGTGCCCGGTGACGGGGCCATGACCGGGTGGGCCGCTCTGGCGTGGCACAACGTGCGGTGGATGGACGGATGTGACGGCCGCGGAGTCTCGCTTCCGGTCACGATCGTCACCCCCGGCTGCCGAATCCGAAGGCAACGCGGGATCGAGGTGAGCTATGAGCGCCTTCTGCCCAGCGAGCGTCGGGTCTGCGACGGAGTGGTGATCACCGACCCGCTCCGGTCCACCGCATTCGAGGTCAGGCATGCGACAACACCCCTGGCCGCGGTGCGATGGCTGGACCTGGTGGCCGCCAGCGATCTGATATCGCTTGAGGAGATGGAGGCGTTCGCCGAGACGCTTACGGCCTGGGCCGGGATCGACCACCTCCGCTGGGCTCTTCGGCACGCCGATGAGAATGTGTGGTCTCCCGCGGAGGTCGATCTGCGCCTGACCTGGACGGTCCGGATGGCAGGAGCAGACGTCGTCTGCAACCGTCCGGTCTTCGATCTCGACGGGCGCCACATCGGGACGCCCGACGTCCTGGACCTACGGTCCGGCGTGGTCGGGGAGTACGACGGCGAGCTGCATCTGACCGGCAAGCAACGTGCCAAGGACCTACGGCGAGAAGGTGCCTTCCGGGGCGCCGGCCTGGAATACGTCACCATGGTCGCCTCCGACCGCCACGACCCAGCTGACTTCGTGCGACGGACCCGGGAAGCACGCGCGAGGGCAAGGCGTACGCCGGTGAGCGAGCGAGGTTGGACGATCACTCCGCCACCGTGGTGGATCCCCACGAACACGGTGGCGGAGCGCCGAGCGCTGACGAGCTGGCAGCGCGAGCGCTATCTGCGGCCGCGCGCCGGATAGATCCGACAACTAGTCCCAGACATACGAGCCCTTCTACCGGCTGGTAACGGGCCGGGACGTCTGAAACTACTTCCGGCCGAGGCTCTGGAACTTCTGGAGTACGCCGGTGGGGACCACGCGTGCCATGGTGGCGAGGGCCTTGTAGCGAGTGCTCGGGATCGAGAAGGTCTTGTTGTCGTCGTAGTCCTCGAGGGCCTCGCGGACGAGGTCGTCGACGTTCAGCCACATCCAGGCGGGGGCGGAGTCGTAGCCGGAGCCGAGGCGCTCGTGGAACTCGGTCTTCGTGAACCCGGGGAGCAGGGCCATCACCTTGACGCCCTTGTCGGCGTACTCGTTGTGGGCCCACTCGGTGAAGGAGTTGATCCAGGCCTTCGCGGCCGAGTAGGTGCCACGGGGGAGGTAGGAGGCCACCGAGCCGACGTTGATGATGCCGCCGTGCCCCCGGGCGACCTGGGCGCCGAGCACGGCATGCGAGAGGCGCAGCGGAGCGATGATGAGCACCTCGGCCATCGCGTTCTCCTCATCGGCGGTGTTGTCGAGGAATCGGCGCTTGAGACCATGCCCGGCGTTGTTGACCAGCAGATCGACAGGGCGCTCGGGGTCTGCCAGGCGGGTCTCCACCGTGGTGAGGTCGGCGCGGTCGGTCAGGTCGGCGCGGAGCACCTCGGCGCTGATGCCGTGCGCCTCTTCCAGGTCCTTGGCGACGCCACGCAGGCGCTCCTCGTCACGGGCGACAAGGACCAGGTCATGATCGCGGGCAGCGAGCTGCTGCGCGAAGGCGAGTCCGATTCCGGCGGTGGCACCGGTGATCAATGCGGTGGGGTTCGACATGCGGCCAAGTTCTACCATGTGCGTTGCTGGTGGCGCGTCCCGGAAGTTCCTGGGCGCTTCGCGCCGCCATGGGACGCCGCCTCGCGATGCACCCACCCTGACAACACCAACCGTTCAGGAACTTCCGCGACGCACCACTTGGGCCTGTCGTGTGACAGTTGACTTGCGGTCAGACGAGTGGATGATGTTGCTCGTGGACAACGCTTGCCGTCTCGGGCGTGTGACGCCGGGATGAGCCGCCCAGGGCGGCATCGGGTCGGTCGGTCCCCCAGAGGGGGACGGGCCAAGTCGGTCATTGCCGCGGCCATGCTGACCTCTGCGGGCGTGTACGGAGGCGTTGAGATCTTCGCCGAGCCGCGAGCCACCGGCGAGCCGATCCGGGGCGCTGCCACCGGCACGGATCTAGCCCCTGACGGAAGCTTCCGGGCGCCGACCACGCCGATCGAGGCTCAGCGGCAGGCAGGTCTGTCCGGCAAGCTCGCCGACCGGAAGCTCGCTCTGGAGACGGCGCTGCCGGACCGCTCCGGCACCGGTCGGCGGGCGGTCTTCTCGATCAGCCGTCAGCGAGTCTGGATCGTGTCCGCCGACGACCAGGTGCGGCGTACGTATCCGGTCTCGGGCAGCGTCTACGACAACCTGAAACCGGGGAGATACGACGTCTTCTCCCGCTCCGAGCGGGCCAGGGGGATCGACGACTCGGGGACGATGCGGTGGTTCGTACGTTTCGCCGAAGGCGCCAACGCCGCGATCGGGTTCCACAACATCCCGGTGCACAGGGGTGAGCGCGTGCAGACCCGCGCGCAGCTGGGTACGCCGCTGTCACACGGCTGCATCCGCCAGGCCGAGCCCGACGCGAAGGCGATGTGGAGCTTCGCGCGGGTCGGCACGACGGTGGTCGTGAGGCCTTAGCCGGGCTTGGCCGGGATCAGCCCGCAGTGGGTGCGGAACCGCCCGAAGAGCGACGACGACGGCGGCGACGGGGCGCGGAGCCATCGGTCTTGCCCTCACCGGACGCGGCGCCGGCGGCCGGGGCGGCGGACTTGTCGACGACCTGGCCGCCGCGGGAACGGGTGCGCTGGCGGTCGCGGTTGCGGGGAGCGCGCTCGCGCTTCTCGCTGTCCGACCCGGCGCCCTTGTCCTTGGGCGGGGCGGGGGTGGCAGCCTTGATCCGGCCCTTGGTGCCCTTCGGGATGCCCATGTCGTGGAGGAAGTGCTCCGAGGAGGAGTAGGTCTCCTGCGGCTCCTCGAACGGGAGGTCGAGGGCCTTGTTGATCATCTTCCACTTGTGCAGGTCGGCCCAGTCGACCAACGTGACCGCGACGCCTGAGGCGCCGGCGCGGCCGGTGCGGCCGATGCGGTGGACGTAGGTCTTCTCGTCGTCCGGGGTCGTGTAGTTGACCACGTGGGAGACGCCGGTGACGTCGATGCCACGGGCGGCGACGTCGGTGGCGACCAGGACCTCGATCTTGCCTTCGCGGAACCGCTGCATCACCCGCTCGCGGGCAGCCTGCTGCATGTCACCGTGGAGCGGCGAGGCGGGGAAACCGCGGTCGGCGAGGTCGTCGGCGACGCGCTGGGCCTGACGCTTGGTGCGGGAGAAGACGACGACCTTGTCGTGGTCCTCGCACTGCAGCAGGCGACCGATCATCTCGGGCTTGTCGAGGTCGTGGGCCTGGTAGACGAACTGAGCGGTGGCGGGCACCGTCTCGCGCTCGGTCGAGGACTCGGCGCGGATGTTCATCGGGTGGCGCATGTAGGAGCGCGCCAGCGCCACGATCGCGCCCGGCATGGTGGCCGAGAAGAGCAGGGTCTGGCGGGTCTCCGGGGTGAGCGTGACCAGCTTCTCGACGTCGGGCAGGAACCCGAGGTCGAGCATCTCGTCGGCCTCGTCGAGGACGAGGGCGTGCACGTGGGAGAGGTCGAGGACCTTCCGGTTGGCCAGGTCGATCAGGCGGCCCGGGGTGCCGACCACGATGTCGACGCCCTTCTCCAGTGCCTCGATCTGCGGGTCGTAGCCGGCGCCGCCGTAGATGGTCACCACGCGGAGGCCACGGTCCTCGGAGATCAGCGCGATCTCGGCCGAGACCTGCATGGCCAGCTCGCGGGTCGGCGCCACGATCAGTGCCTGGGGCTTGCCCTGCGGCAGGTCGATGTAGTCGCGGTCCTTGGGGGACACGCTGCGCTGGATGACCGGGATGCCGAAAGCCAGCGTCTTGCCGGAGCCGGTGCGGGCCTGGCCGATCAGGTCGGTGCCCTGCAGGGCGACCGAGAGGGTCATCTCCTGGATGGCGAAGGGGGTGGTGATGCCTTTGCGCTCGAGCGGAGCGCAGATCTCGGGATGAACCCCGAGGTCCTTGAACGTTGTCATAATTTCGTCGCTACTCGCTTGTCTCATCGAATGCGGCGAGCGACTCACGGGTGTCTCGAGCTTGTCGGGCGAGTGCCACGCCGCGCACATACGGGATCCAGACCACCGCGATACATCATGAAACCGGGCGGCGCTGGGTCGGTCAAAAGACATTCTATCGGTAGGGTTCTCCCGTGGTTGCATCGTCAGAGTCCAAGCGTCCTCAGGATCCGTTCGGTGATCCCGTCTACAAGGCAGCGGTCATCGACCTTTTGGGTGCGGTTGCCTACGGCGAGGTCTCGGCCGTCGAGCGACTGACCGACGACGCGAAGATGGCGCCGTCGCTGGAGGACAAGACGGCCCTGCTGGCGATGGCAGCCGCCCAGCACGCCAAGATCCAGCCGGTCCTGGACCGGCTGGTGGAGCTCGGCGCCGATGCGTACGCCGCCATGGAGCCGCTGCGCGAGGGTTTCGACGCGTTCCACACCCACACCAAGCCGGCCGACTGGTGGGAGTCCCTGGTCAAGGCGTACGTCGGTGACGGCCTCGCCAACGACTTCTACCGTGAGATCGCCGGGTTCCTCGACGAGGAGACCCACAAGCTCGTGGCCACCACCCTCGAGGACTCCGGGCGGTCCGACTTCGTGGTCGACCGGGTGCGAGCCGGTATCGAGGCCGACCACCTCATCGGAGGACGCCTGGCCCTGTGGGGCCGTCGCCTGATGGGGGAGGCACTCACCCAGGCGCAGCAGATCGCGGCCACTCGCGAGGGTCTCAGTGAGCTGATCACCGACGACCATCTGCCGGGCCTGGACCTCGGCACGATCGGCGAGATGCTCACCCGGATCACCCAGCGACACGTCGAGCGAATGGGCAAGCTCGGGCTTGAGCACTGAGCGGCCGACCACCGACGTTCTCTGGACCGGATGGACGGGAGCGCAGATCGATCCGGACGCCTCCGGTGTATGGACGTCTCCCGAGGTCAGCATGCATTTCTCCTTCGACGAGCTGGTCGCTTCCTGGAACGTGGTGACGCCGCCCGGCACCTGGGTGGAGGTCGCCGCGAGGGTCATCACCGCTTCGGGCGAGCGGAGTGGCTGGCTCGTGCTCGCTCGGTGGTCCACCGACCCGGCGTTCACCTCCACGTCCGTGGGTGGTCAGGACGACCCGCTCGCGGTCGCGGCCGATGACACCATCCTCGGACGCGACGGTCGCAGGTTCACCGGGTTCTCGGTGCGGCTGAGGATGCATGGCTCCGCGGACCGCGCGCCGCGGGTGAGTCTCCTGGGCGCGATGGCCTCCGCGGACGCCCGCCGCCGGACGGTCGCACTCGGACCGGCTGTTCCGGCTGTCCCCGCTGTTCCCGCTGTTCCCGGGGCCGTCGTCGACGGCGTACCCGCCTATTCTCAGCAGCTCCATCGCGATCGCTATCCGCGCTGGGACGGTGGTGGGCGGTCGTGGTGCAGCGCCGCGTCGACGGCGATGCTCGCCGACTTCTGGGGCGCCGGGCCCTCGGCCGCCGAGATGGAGTGGGTCGACTACGAGACACCAGATCCGCAGGTGCCGTTCACCGCACGCGAGGTCTACGACGAGGCGTACGGCGGCGCCGGCAACTGGGCGTTCAACACGGCCTACGCCGGATCGCGCGGTCTCGTCGCGTACGTCACCAGACTCCGCTCCTTCGCAGAGGCCGCCCGATTCATCGAGGCCGGGATCCCGCTGGTCCTCGCCATCTCGCACCAGGAGGGCGAGCTGACCGGCGCCGGATACGTCACCAACGGCCACCTGCTCGTGCTGGTCGGCTTCGGGGAGAACGGCGACCCGGTCGTCCACGATCCCGCCTCCCACAACATCGCCAGCGACGAGGAGGTGCGGACGACGTACGCCCTCGCCGAGCTCGACCGCGCCTGGGCCCGCTCGGGTCGCATCGTCTACGTCGTTCGGCCGCCGGACGTGGCGCCGCCCGAGCCCCCGCCGCAGCCCAACTGGTGACGCGGGCGGCCCATGTAACACGCTGTTCGTAGGACTATCCGGTCGTTCTGATAGGGCGAGTAGTCCTACGAACGACGTGTTACATGGCTGGCACACACCCAGCAACGACAACGAAGCGGCTCTGCCC
>NZ_JBOHDN010000150.1:0-21351 GCF_050699375.1 Nocardioides sp.
CTAAGCGGCTACGTTTTGGGCGTGGTGTTCGTGCGAAAGGTGAAGACGGCGTCGGGTGCGACGGCTGTCCAGATCGCCCGCAAGCAGAACCGTCGCGACGTGGTGATCGAGCATCTTGGCTCAGCACACACCGATGACCCTGGACTCGACCACGGCCTATGTCTATGACCCGGTCGACCGGCTCTCGAAGAAGACCAAGACCGGACACAGCGCCTCGACGGAAACCTATGTTCACGACGCGAACGCGAACGTGATCCAGCAGTCCGTGGGAGGCACCTCGACATCGTTCAACTACGACCGGAACCGGCTCCTTTCAAGCGCGATCGATGGTCAGACCGCTTCTTACCGGTACGACCCCTTCGGTCGCCAGACCAGCGTCGTAGGCGGCGAGAAGACCATCTCCCGGACCACCTACGACGGGTTTGACCACATCAAGGTCGCCGAACAGGCGAACGAGGCCGGCGTCCTCGAAGCCACGACCTTCACCTACGACCCTCTGGACCGGACCGCATCCAAGACCATCTCCGGGACGAACGAGAAGACGACCGACTACACCTACCTCGGACTCTCTCAAGAGGTACTGGGTGAGGACGTCGCTGGCGAACTGACGAAGTCGTACCAGTACTCCCCATGGGGGCAGCGCCTCTCTCAGGTCTCGCACAAGGCTGACACGGAGGCTGGTGTCGAGGCCGGAGAGACGGGCTACTACGGCTACAACGCACACACCGATGTCGAGACCGTCACCGATGACGCTGGCAAGACCGTCGCGACCTACGGCTACACCGCCTACGGGGATAACGACGAGTCCGAGTTCACCGGCATCGACAAACCCGAAGCGGGCAACCCTGAGGGTCCAGCGGATGAGTCGTTCAACGCCTACCGGTTCAACGGCAAAAGCTGGGACGCCGGTTCAGGCACCTACGACATGGGCTCCCGTGACTACAACCCCGGCCTGAACACCTTCACCACCCGCGACATGTACAACGGCGCCCTGGCAGACATGGGCCTCGGGACCGACCCGTTCACGTCGAACCGGTACGCATTCGGTGCTGGGAACCCGATCAGCATGGTCGAGGTTGATGGGCACGAGCCGCGTCCGTGGCATGAAGAGGGGAAGGGCTTCGAAGACTTCAGCGACGAGACGGTCTGGGCCAGCGGTGCCGGTGCCTACGGCGGTGAAAAGCCGCTAGGTGAGCCCGTCCCGATGGAAGTCACCGGGGGCGTCGCCGTTGTCAATCCGGTTCAAGCTTTGAAGTACCTCCTCGGAGAGCTGGACACGATCCTGAGCCTCAACGCCAACAGTTGTCGCGACGATGGTAAGGGCTGGGTATCGACCCTGCCCACAGGTGTCGGTGGACGCGCCACTGGCGCCGGCGCCTGCGTCACGAGCGATATGCCAAAGGGATCCCGAGCGACGAAGGACATCCCAGGGTACGCGTGGGCAGCAGCGTTTGTGGAGGAAGTCTTCGACGTGGAATCCTCTGACGCGATCAACTCGTGTCACCTAATCGCCAAGTCGCTAGGTGGATCGGGCAAGGACAAGAGCAACCTCGCGACGTGCTCGCGCCCAGCCAACTTCCATAGCACGCTCGGGGCACAGAACGGGGGCATGGCGCCGTTCGAACAACAGGTCAGGGCAGAGGTCGATGACGACACGGACGTCTTCTACAAGGTTATCCCGCAGTACTTCGGCGACCGTGTCTTGCCGTACGCGTTCAAGCTCTCTGCGTGGTCCATCGCCCCGGACGGCAGCAGGACGACGATGTTTGAGAACAAAGTGGTGGAGAATGAGATCAACGGCGTCAACCTCGGTATCCAATTTGACAACGGGCAACCGGTGCCCCTCAGTTGACGCCGGGGGAGAAGGACAGTGACATGGATATCGCATCGTTGATCCGAGTGATCGATGCTCGGCCGCGGACCTTTGACTGGGATGCGATCGCCGAAGGCTGGGGGCGCACGCCCCCGGCAGACTACATCGACTTCATGCATGCAGTGGGGCCAGGAAATCTCGGCGACTACATGTCGATCAAGGCTCCGACCGCCGATCTCGGCGACGATGGGGAATTCGCGATGGCAATTGCGACGCAAGGGGCACAACTAGCATGGAAGAGTGGGAACTTTCCCAAGGCAGGGCGGCTCGCTGACGCCGAGCCGAGGCTTCTGTGCTGGGCGGTATCGGATGACGCCAACCAGTATTGTTGGGACTTGGCGGACGACTCGATGCCGATCATCGTCTTCGACCGAGGATTCCTGGAGTGGACTGCATATGACTTGTCGTTCACGGACTTCGTCGTGGGCATGATCCAGGACTCGATCCCCAACTACGCCGGAGATCAGATCGCGAGCGAGCTGGGATGGCAGGTTCCGGTGACGTACAAGGTGCATAAGCGAGATCACTGGTAGGCCCCGCTCCATCGCAAGACGACCTATTCAAGACCTCCGTCCGGCCTCGAATGGCCAGATCGTCCGCAACGGGTCGACGGTCGACTTCTACGCCAATGGTTGGATCAAGTCCTCGACGGATGCGTGGGGGATCAAGACTCGCTACGAGTACGACGACCTCGGTGCGCAGACCGCTCGCACGCTGACGTCGGCGGATGGTTCTGCGTCGCGGACGATGACCTGGGCGTACTACCCAGACGGGAAGTTGAAGGCGAAGTCGGACGATGGTGTTCCGGTCGGTTCTCACTCGGTGGTGACTGACGACGACACCAACGGCGACCTGGGCCCGCGACCCTGACGGGAAACTCAAGGCCAAGTCCGACGACGGTCGGCTCCGCTCCGTGGTCACCGACGCCGACACCAACGTCCTCTATGAGATGACCGGGACCGGGGCGCGGCGACGGATGCGAAGTACACCCTGAACCACGGGGACGGCGCCGACACGGACGTGAACTTCAGGGGGCGTCCCGCGACTCTCCAGCCGGTCTCTCGAGTCCTTGGAGTGTGAGATACCAGTAGCCCGTCGGAGAGCCGGCTATCGGCTCCTGACCTTCAAAGTCGCGTTGTTGGTCGGCTCGTGACGGTCCTGGCCGCAGGAACGCATCCGTCGCCCGCGGCCGCTGAAACCCGCGTCCGGGCTCCCGCCGGAAAGGCCCGAACCGCTCGTTAGGCCCCGCAAAAGGTTTTGCAGATCAGCGACTAGGTTTCGGCGTACTTGAGTCGAGGTTTGTGGTGGCTAGATTCGAGACCAGGGACCTGTCCAATATTCCGGGCCTGGCTCGTTGCGTACAGATCCGCAGTCCGCGGGGTAACGGGGACTTTCGAGAGGCGTTTAGATGGCGACCGCTGACGACCCGAACTTGGCATCGCAGTTCAGTCCGGACAATCAAGATCGGATGCGCGAGGGCAAGGCTCCTTTCGTCAAGAGGACGCAACAGTTTGGCGGGCGCAAGAATTATGAATTGCATCACATCACGCCAAGGTCGCGTGGCGGAGCGGAGTTCGATCTCAACAACCTTGTGGTAGTAACCCCGCTGTTCCACCGGTATATCCTCGATGGGTCATACCACTTCGGAGGAGGGACAAGGTGACGATGGATGGACCCGAGCTCATCCGCCTGGTCGAACGCCTCAGGAAAGGTGGGGTTGGGCAGAGCGAGGAAGATGATAGTCGCGACCTGGAGGTTTTCGAGCGCAACGTTCTGCATCCTCAGGCATCGGACCTCATCTTTTATTGGGACGACTGGTTCGATCACGAGCCGACGACGGAAGAGATCGTCGATGCTGCTCTCTCTTACAAACCGATTGAGTTGTGAAGGCGACCCCGTCGCCGGCTTTCTCGCTCGTCTCAGGCGTGCCGCCAGGTGATCGCAACCGACGCAGCGATCATCCACGATGCAGTCGTGAGGCGCTCGAGGACGTGGCACCGGGCGGGCCCCACTCCGCGGGCTACTGCCCGAAGAACGGTCCGCGATTCTGGATCGGCACGACGACTGGCACGAGATCGACCGGACGGATTCCTTGGCTAGGCCTACGTGTGGTGGCTGTGGCTGATGAGGGCTCTTCGCAGATGAAGGTGTAGAGAACGCGAACGGTGACGGGATCGAGTACGACTACGACGCCGTCGGCAACCTGATCGACGTCCGCGACCCGTCCAAGACGAAGTCGACTGAGACGACCGACTACACGTCCCAGACGACCTAGGACCTTATTCGTCGTCCCATCTCACTCCCAGCGTCACGGGTTCTGACGGACCTGTCGTGATTGTTGGAATCGAAGGTGCTTCTCGTGCGGCGATCTGCCCATTCGAAGACGACACCCCTCTTGCATCCGACGTCGCTGACGTCTGCGTCAGACACATCCGGTGAGTGCTGCGAGGGCATAGGGCACGTGGACGGTGAAGCTCAGGAACGCCAGAGCAATCAGGCACGCGGCTGTGGCGGTGGTGTAGATGACGCCGGCTGTGCCGGAGCGAGGCTGGGTCAGGTGGCGGACTCGGTCTGGGCCGTGGGCGTGCAGGGCGCCGTCGAGCGCTTCCTGTTGGTGGGCAGGATGGCTGTCCTGCGCGAGGGTGAGCAATGCGCTGGCGAGGGCGGGGGTGCCGAGCCGGTGTCGTGCCGCATCGTCGGCGGCGATCTCTAGATAGTGTCCGAGGGCGTCTGCTGCTGCGGCGAGCAGTGGCACCCAGCGCAGCCGACGGGTCAGGCTGGTCACCACCGCGGTGATGAGGTGGTGCCGCTGGTGGAGGTGGGCGTGCTCGTGGGCGAGGACCGCAGCGGTCTCGTCGTCGGCGAGCAGGTCGAGTGCGCCGGTGGAGATCACGATGCCGCCGTGCCGTCGCGGGAGGGTCAACGCGAACGGATGCGGGTCATCGGTGACCAGCACGTGGTGGCCGTACAGGACCCGGAAAGTGCTGCGTGCCCGGAGTCGTCGGGCGGTACGGAGGGTGGCGCGGCGCCGACGCAGGGCCTCCGCCATGGTCGAGCTCGCAAGAAACGCCGCAACCACTGCCGGCAGCGCGAGGAGCGCCACGATCGGGACGATGGTCTCGAACAGAGGTGCCGTGGACGGACTGGCCGCAGCCAGGCATCGTTGACAGACCTGCGCCGAGCCACCGGACAGGACGGCGGGACCGGTCACGATCCAGGCGAGCATCGGGCCGACGGCGAGCAGCGCCAGGATCCACGCGACGATGCTTCCGAGCAGCAGCCCGACGGCCAGCCGCGGCGTACGCATCAATGCTGGTGCGGCATGCCGCAGCATCCACGGGCCGGCCGATGCGGCTACTACCAGCGCGAGGATCAGCGCCGCGGCTTGGACGGAGGGGGTCACGATCGTTGTCCGTCATCGCGGCGGCGCAGGTACTCGCGAAGCAGCTCCAGATCGCTGTCGGGGATGGCTTCCACGAAGTGCAGTATCGACGCGGCGCGGTCGCGGCTGGTGCCGAGCGCGTGGTTCATCACGGACGCCACCTGCTCCTCACGCCCGATCCGCGCGGCGTACTGGGTCGAGTGCCTCTCCTTGCGAGAGCTGACCAGGCCCTTGCGCTGTAGGTGAGTCAGCACCGTGGCAATGGTGGTGTAGGCGGGATCGTTGGGCAGGTCGTCGATGATGCCTCTGATCGTGGACGGTCCGTGATCCCACAACACGTCCATCACCTGCGTCTCCAGCGGCCCGAGTCGAGGCGGCTCACCGGGCGTGGAGGTGTGTATGTTCATTGGGCCAGCTCCTTGGCTCGGCTCGGTACGGGGCAGACGGTTTGCCCGCGGAGGCGCCACACGAGCGCCGTGCCGGTCAGGATCAGCGCGCCAAACGCCAGGAACGGCTGCGCGGGCGCGAACCAGTTGATCGCTCCGGAGTATCCCAGAGCCAGCAGCGCAAGCTTGTTGCAGACCGGGCATCCGACCGCGAACCACGCCAGCACGCTTCCGGCGATGCCGAAGCGTCCGCTTCGCCGTTCCATGCGGTCGTCCACGGTGTCAGGACCGGTGCCTGTGACGTCAGGGCCGACCAGGTAGGTGGCCACGAGCATCCCGGAGAACACCGAAGTGGCCACCCAGACCGGGTAGTTCCACCACACCGGCGGGATCTCGCGGCTGAAGATCGGGTTGGGGATCAACACCGTCGCGACGCCCAGCAGCAAACCGAATCCGAGGGCGACGGCGGCAGATGTCAGCACCTGTCGAGCCGTCCAGGTGCGCAGGCCGTCTGCCGCCTGCTCAAGAGCCAGACGCGACGACGACACGGCTAGCTGGAATGACCTCATGGCTCCAGCATGCCCGACGATCGACTACGTTGCATAGTCTACTATGGTCCATAGTAGATCTGCCCCGGCACGTCGACCCGAGGACGCACGTTGAACGCTGAAACGAAATCCACTCCCACGAATCCAGCGGACCGGTCCGCGGCGAGGTCCCGCTCCCGGCGGTGGAAAGTGCTTCTGGGCGTGGCCGTCGTGTTCCTCGCCATCGTGGTTGCGGCTGAGCTCTTCTCGGGCAAGTCGTCGACCTCGGCCACGGGAGGGGCGGCTGAGTCATCTGCCACGGACCAACAGCCAGGCGGACCCGAAGAGATGGACTTCGTTCGGCGCGACGCCGACGATCCGATGGCGATCGGCGACGTGGATGCCCCGGTGGTGCTGAGCGAGTGGATCGACCTGCGCTGTCCGTTCTGCGCGGTGGTCAGCCGCGAGACCATGCCGACGTTGATGGAGGAGTACGTCGATGCCGGCAAGGTACGCATCGAGTTCCACGACGTCGCGTACTTCGGTGAGGAGTCCGAGGATGCCGCCGTCGCGGCACGGGCGGCGGCACGACAGGACAGGTTCGTGGAGTTCGTGACGGCCGTCTACGACGCGGCTCCCGAGCGCGGACACCCCGACCTGCCCCGCAACGAGCTCATCGACTTCGCCGAGGAGGCAGGGGTGACCGACATCGAGAAGTTCACTGCTGACCTCGAGGATCCCAAGCTCCGTGCGGAGGTGCAGGCGAGCACGCAGTCCGCCCAGCAGCTCGGGGTCACGGCTGTGCCGTTCTTCGTCACCGGGGACACTGCCCTGTCCGGCGCGCAGCCGACCGAGACCTTCCGGGAGCTCCTCGACGAGGCCCTGGCCGCGGGGGAGTGAACCCCAGCGTGGACATCGGTCTCCTCGGAGCGTTCCTCGGCGGCGTACTGACTCTGCTGAGCCCGTGCTCGGCAATGCTGCTGCCGGCGTTCTTCTCCTACGCCTTCGCCAGCCCAGCAGAGCTGCTCACGCGTACCGGGGTGTTCTACCTCGGGTTGGCCACCAGCCTGGTCCCGCTCGGTGTGCTGGCCGGAACGCTCGGGGCGTTCGTGAGCGAACATCGCTTCATGCTGGTCACCATCGCCTCGATCATCGTGATCGTTCTCGGCGCGATCATGCTCGTGAATATCCCCCTGCCCTTCCTCTCCCGCGGCACGGTCGCTGAGGGCACCTCCGCAACTGCGGTGTACGCGCTGGGCACCGTCTACGGGCTGGCCGGGATCTGCGCCGGTCCGCTCCTGGGCGCTGTGCTGACCGTCGCCGCGGTCTCGGGTCATGCGCTCAGTGGTGGGCTAGTCACGCTCGTCTTCGCCGCGGGCATGGCCCTGCCCTTGCTGGTCCTCGCCCTGGTGTGGGCGCGGTTCCCATTTGTGAAACATCTCGTACGTCCCCGCGAGATCGTGATCGGCCGGTGGCGCAACACGTTGACCGGGATCATCGGCGGCGTGCTCACCATCGCCATCGGGATCCTGCTGCTGGTCACAGCCGGCACCACCGAGCTGAGCGGTGTCCTGGGCGCGTCGGATCAGGCCGTGCTCGAAGGTGCGGTGTTGCATCGAACGCGGCAAGTCCCCGACGTTCTCGTCCTCGGCGTCGTGCTGGCCGCCGGGGGCACGGGTTGGCTCCTGGTCCACGCCAGCAGGAGGCGCTCGGCCAGGGCCGTCCCGGAGTCTCAATCCGCGTCTCAGTCACGGCCCATGGCGTAGAACTCGGAGCAACGGGAGGATCTGTCCGACCTGCTCCGGCTCATGTTCGCAACCGGTGTCCGGATCGGCGCGGCACTCGCGCTCCGCTGGTGTGACGTCAACCTTGCGACCGGGGCTTCGAGTGCCCAATTGTGTGCCCGGATCAGACAGCAAAGAACCGGCCCTCACCTGAACGTGCAGGTGAGGGCCGGTTTCGATGTACGCCATGTAGGACTTGAACCTACAACCCGCTGATTAAGAGTCAGCTGCTCTACCAATTGAGCTAATGGCGCATGTCGCCGTGCATCTGGCGCGCTCGGCGACGAGAGGAACATTAGCAGCGGGCGAGGATGTGCCCCAAATCGGTGGCGGCCACGCCCACGGTTCCTCACTTGTGCGGGCACTTCCCCACGTGCGGGGATCTCCCCCACGTTCCGGAGGGTGGGGAACGTACGTACGAGTAGGGAAATGTCCGTTGGAGTGGGGAAGTGGGTGGGAGGTGGGTCAGCGGAGCTCGAGAACGGCCTGGGCGGCGTTGTGTCCACCGAGCCCGGAGACGGCGCCGCCGCGGCGGGCGCCGGAGCCGCACAGGAGCACGGTGCCGATGTCGGTGGCTACGCCCCAGCGGGTGGCGGGGGTGCTCAGGTCGGCGTCGTCGGGAGCCCAGGGCCAGGCCAGGTCGCCGTGGAAGATGTGGCCGCCGGGCATGGCGAGGTCGGCTTCGATCTCCTGCGGGATCTTGGCCTCGATACACGGCTTGCCCTCGGGGTCGCGGGCGACGACGGAGGCGATCGGGTCGAGCAGGTGCTGGTCGAGAGAGGCGACCGCCCGCTCGACCGCCTGCGCCTTGCGCTCCTCGCGGGTGGCCGGGTCCTCGAAGAGCGTCGCCGGCGCGTGCAGGCCGAAGTAGGTCAGCGTCTGGGTGCCGGCGGGCACGTCGCCGAGGATCGAGGGGTCGGTCAGCGAGTGGCAGTAGACCTCGCCCGGCATCTCGGTCGGCACCGAGCCGGCGGCCGCTTCGGCGTACGCCTTCTCGAGCTGCGAGTAGGTCTCACCGAGGTGGAGGGTGCCGGCGAACGCGACCCGCGGGTCCTCCCCGGAGCGCAGGCGGGGGAGGCGCTCGA
Source organism: Nocardioides sp. (assembly GCF_050699375.1). Lineage (GTDB taxonomy): Bacteria > Actinomycetota > Actinomycetes > Propionibacteriales > Nocardioidaceae > Nocardioides. The sequence goes on from NZ_JBOHDN010000150.1 coordinate 9,038, forward strand.
GGAGCATGTTGATCTTGAGCTGGGCGCCGACCGGCTTGGTCGCGGGCTCGGGCGTCCGGCCGAGGAGGCCGTCGAGGACGTACGGAGCCAGGCCGGAGAGCACATGGTCGGCCGCAACGGTGTGGGAGCCGTCGGCGTCGGACCAGGTGACCTCGGCGCCCTCGCCGACCGCTCCGCCACGGATCGAGGTGACTGTCGCGCCGGTGAGGACCTCGGCCCCGCCGGCGTACGCCGCCTTGGTGATCGCACCGGTGACCGCGCCCATGCCGCCGACCGGGACCCGCCACTCGCCGGTGCCGTTGCCGATCAGGTGGTAGAGGAAGCAGCGGTTCTGGATCAGGCTCGGCTCGTTGAGGCCGGCGAAGGTGCCGATCAGGGCGTCGGTGGCGACCACGCCGCGGACGAGGTCGTTGCCGAAGCGGCGCTCGATCGCCTCGCCCAAGGGGCGCTCGACGACGTCACGCCAGACGGTCGGATCGACCTGGGACCGGAGCGTGCTGCCGATGGGCAGCGGGTCGGTGAGGGTGGGCGCGACGACCTGGGCGAGGTCGGCGACCTCGTCGTAGAACGACTGCCACGCGGCGTACTCCTCATCGCCGCCCGTCGCCGCACGGAAGCTCGCCGCGGTGGCCTCGCCCTCGGGAGTCTCCACGAGGAGGCCGGTGGCCTTCGAGCCGTTGAGGAAGGGAGAGTACGACGCGGTCTGCCGCGACCCGAGCTCGATGTCGAGCCCGAGGTCGGTGCGGATCTGCTCGGGCACCAGGGAGACCAGGTAGGAGTAGCGCGAGAGCCGGGTCGGGAAGCCCGCGAACGCCTGGGCCGAGATGGCCGCGCCGCCGACGTGGTCTAGCCGCTCGAGCACCAGGACGGAGAGGCCTGCCCTGCTCAGGTAGGCCGCGGCGGTGAGGCCGTTGTGGCCGCCGCCGGCAACTACTACGTCGTACGTCTTCTGCGCCATGAGCGCATCGTGCCAGACCGGCATGAGCGCGTATCGGGGTTGTCGGTGGTCCCTGGCAGGATCTGGGGCATGGCCGAGCGTCCTGAGGTTCCCGAGGCGATGGTGGAGCGGCTGCGTGGGGTCCTCGCCGCCTTCCCGAAGTGTCTCGAGGACGATGCCTGGATCGGGCTGCGCTGGCGGGTCGGCCAGGCTACGGTCGCGCACGTCTTCGGTGGCGAGGACCAGCTCTTCCGGATCGTCTTCCGCGCCGAGCCCGCCGAGGTGGTGGCCTTCGAGCACCTCGGTCATCCCTACTTCAAGGCGGGCTGGGGCGGCAACGTGGTCGGGATGATCCTCGACGAGGGCACCGACTGGGACGAGGTCGCCGAGCTCCTGACCGACTCCTACTGCCTCCAGGCACCCGCGAAGCTGGCCGCCCTGGTCGACCGTCCTGGCGCGGACGCGAAGTAGGGCCCGCTCGCGCACGTCGAGCAGATCAACAAGCTTTCGCTGGTCACGCCCTGGTTTCTCGCCGTACCGGTGATTCCGGTCGCTGCCTACCACCTCGTTCTCAGGCGGTAGACCGGACGAGTCATCACCCGGACGGGACCTTAGACCCTAGGCTCGTCGCTGTGACTCCGGCATGTTGCCATGGTAAATCTAGTGCAACAGGTTCCAACTTATCGGGAACAATTTCATATAAGGAGTGCGTGTGCGTCGAATGGCCATGCTGATCCTCGGGGGAGCCGTTGCGGCGGCCGGGGTCGGTTGCGGTTCTGACAGTTCCATCGACTCGGGGTTCTACACCAACAAGCACGGTGAGAACCCCGCGATGGAGGAGAAGGTGATCACCGTCGACAGCACCGAGCGGATCAAGCAGAATCAAGAGCTCGGGCTCACCGGTGAGGGCACCATCAAGGGGGATGCGCCCGGAATCTTGCTGAGGGTGATCGTCCAGGACGTATTCGAGACGTCGTTCACCGACGGCACCGTGACCCCACCGGGGTCGCGGGTGATGGCCGTCGAGATCCAGGTCGTCAACGCCGGGTCGCGGGTCTTCAACGACACCCCGGCCTCGGGTGTGACCGTCGTCGATGCCAAGGGCAAGACGTACAAGAGCCAGCCCAGCACGGTGACGGTCGACGGGGGCGAGGTCTTCCCGAACCCGTTCGGTCTGCAGCCCAGGGATCAGCGGACGGCGCTGGTGCCGTTCGTCGTCCCGGTCGGGGTGAACATCAAGCAGGTCGGGTTCCGGATCGACAAGGGCGGCGAGACCGCTCTGTGGCGGGTCCCTTAGCCCGAAACCTTTTAACCAACCTTCAAGCAACCTTCTGGCAGCATCAGGCGTCACCATCGGTGTAGTGATGAGACGATGGGACGTCTCGGGCAAAGATGCTGCGTGTCAACAGGAGGTGTGGTGCGGGTCCGGGTCCTTGGCGCCGTCGAGCTGGTTGGCGACGACGGCGCGGTGCAGCGACTGTCGCGTACGCGGCGGACGCTGCTCGCCCTCCTGGCCGCCGCCCGCGGAGCACCTGTGTCCTCCGACCTGCTGGTCGAGGAGCTGTGGCGAGGCTCGCCCCCGGCGACGGGGGTGAACCTGCTGCACCAGCGTGTCCGCGACCTGCGCCGCGCGCTCGGGGAGGACCGCCACCGCCTGCAGCGCCGGGCGAACGGCTACGCCCTGGTCGGTGCCGACGTCGACGAGGTCCGCTTCGAGGACCTGGTCGAGCAGGGACGTACGTCCGCGGAGGCAGGCGAGCACGAGCGGGCCAGCATGCTGTTCGACGCGGCACTGAGGCTCTGGAGCGGCAACGCGTACTCCGGCGTCGGCGAGTCCCACGTGATCGCGACCGAGGCCGCCCGGCTCGAGGAGCTGCGCCTGGGCGCGGTCGAGTCCCGGGCGCGCGCCGACCTGGCGCTCGGCCGTCAGGCCGCCGTGGTCGGTGATCTGGCACCGATCGTGGAGGCCCACCCGCTCCGTGAGGGCCTGTGGCTGCTGTTGATGACCGCACTGTGGCACTCGGGCCGGACGGCCGAGGCCCTGGAGGCGTACCAACGGCTCTTCCGGCTGCTGAACGACGAGCTCGGGGTGGAGCCGTCGAAGGACGTACGTGACCTGCAGCTGAGCATCCTGGACGGTGAGGATCCCGAGCTGGTGGCGGCGCGTGAGCCGGTGGTGCCCCGCCAGCTGCCCCCGGTCGTCGGCGCCTTCGCCGGTCGCGAGGAGCACCTGGCGATGCTGGACGAGCTGCTGGCCCGACGGATGGACCAGCGAATGGACCAGCGAATGGACCAGCGTGACGCCAGGTCCGTGGTGATCTCGGCGATCGCGGGCACGGCGGGGATCGGCAAGACCACGCTGGCGCTCTACTGGGCGCACCGGACGGCACACCTGTTCCCCGACGGGCAGGTGTTCGTGAATCTTCGTGGCTTCGACCCGGGCGACGCGCTCGATCCCCTGGACGCGCTCGGGGTGGTGCTCGAGGCCTTCGGGGTGGAGCGATCCCGCCAGCCCCAGGACATCGACGGCCGGGCCGGGCTGCTCCGCAGCAAGCTGGCGGGCAAGCGGGTGCTGCTCGTGCTCGACAACGCTCGCGACAGCGAGCAGGTCAGCAGCCTGCTCCCCGGCAGTCCCGGGTGCGCAACCCTGGTGACCAGCCGAAACAGGCTCTCCGGGCTGGTCGCGGAGGCCGGTGCGAGGCCGATGGAGCTCGGCCTGCTCAGCGACGACGAGGCCTACGCGTTGCTGGCCGGCCGCCTCGGCGAGGACCGCCTGCGGGCCGAGCCCGACGCGGTGGACCGGATCATCGAGCTGTGCGCCTCGCTGCCGCTCACGCTGTCGGTCGTGGCCGCCAGGGCGGCGATCCGGCCTGCGTACGCCCTCGCGGACCTGGCCGCAGAGCTCGACGAGTCCCGCCTCGACGGTTTCGGCGCGGGCCGCGGCAACCTCCGGGCGACGTTCTCGTGGTCGGTCCAGCATCTCAACGAGTCGGCTGCCCGGCTCTTCCGGCTGATCGGCCTCCATCCGGGCCCGACGCTCACCGTCCTGGCCGTGGCCAGCCTGGCCGGGACCTCCCGAGCGCGAGCGCGGCGCCTGCTCGACGAGCTGACCGACGCCAACCTGCTGACCGAGTGCTCGCCGGGCCGGTTCGTGCTGCACGACCTGCTCCGGGAGTACGCCGCCGACCTCGCCCTGGACGAGCCCGAGGAGGTCCGCGAGGCGGCCGAGCTGCGGATGATCGACCACTACGTCTTCAGTGCTCGGGCCGTGCACAGCGCCTACGACCCGCACCAGAGCCACCTCGACGCACTGGAGCCGGTGCGCGACGGCGTCACCACGGAGATCGTCGGCGACGGCGGCGAGGCGCTGGCCTGGATCGCCACCCAGCTGCCGGTGATGTCGCGAGTGATCGAAGCCGCCGTCGGCAGGGGCATCGCCTCGGACCGGATCGTCCTGCTCGTCGGCGCCCTCGAGCGGCTGCTCGACCTCCAGGGCCGCTGGATCGAGCTGGCCGCGCTGGCCGAGGCGGCACTCCCGGGGGTGCGACGCCGGGTCGACGAGGGCGGTGACCCGACCGGTCTCGGGGTCGTGCACCGCGCTGCCGGGGCAGCCTGTGGTCGGTTGGGGCGGTTCGAGGATGCCCGCGGCCACCTGCGTCGGGCGCTCGATCTGGCCACCGACTCCGAGGACCCGATGGCCGAGGGCAAGAGCCTGCACCGGCTCGCATCAGTGGCCACGGCATCGGGCGACCACGCCGGGGCCGCTGCGTACGCTGCCCGCGCGGCGGACGTCTTCGCCCGTGCGGGAGACCCCATCCGTGCGGCCTGGACCACCGGTCGGCTGGGTCTCTACGAGGCCCTCGACGGTGCCCATCACGCGGGACTTCGTCACTGCGAGGAGGCGTTGGCGGAGCTGCGCCGGGTCGCGCCCGGCTATCGCAGCGAGGGCAACGTCATCGCCACCATCGGCTGGATCCACCAGCAGCTCGGCGGCATCGACGAGGCCGCCGGCCACTTCGAGGAGGCAGTGACCAAGCTGCGGGCCGCCGGCGACCTGCCCGGCTTGGCCGACGCGCTCGGCCATCTGGCCGAGGCCCGGGTCGTCCTGGGCAAGAACGAGGACGCCCGCTGCGCGAGGGCCGAGGCCGACTCGATCCTCGCGCAGCTGGGCTGAGGTCAGGCTGAGCCCGGCTCAGGCCGTGGGCAGCTTGTAGTCGGCGTACTCCTCGCGCAGGGTCTTCTTGGAGAACTTGCCGACGGAGGTCTTGGGCACCTCGTCGATGAAGATGACGTCGTCAGGAACCTGCCACTTGCCCAGGCTCTCTGCGAGGTAGGTGAGCAGCTCCTCCTTGGTGATCGACTCGCCGTCCTTGACCACCGCGAACGCCAGCGGCCGCTCGCCCCACTTGGGGTGCGCCACCGCGACGACCGCGGCCTCGGCGACCGAGGGGTGGCCCATGATCAGGTTCTCGATCGCGACGGTCGAGATCCACTCGCCACCGGACTTCACCAGGTCCTTGGTGCGGTCGACGATGCGTACGTAGCCCAGGGGGTCGATCGCCGCGATGTCACCGGTGCGCAGCCAGCCGTCGGGAGAGAAGCTGTCGGACTCCACCTTGTAGTAGGCCGACGCGATCCACGGGCCGCGAGCCTCGAGCTCGCCGGTGGTCTCGCCGTCCCAGGGCAGCTCGTCGGTCGTGCCGGGCTCGACGATGCGCAGCTCGACACCGACGGCGGGGATGCCCGGCGAGGTTCGGTAGTCGGCGAGCTCCTCCTCCGGCAGGTCGGCGAGCTCTGCGCGCGGGGAGAAGACGGAGCCCAGCGGCGACATCTCGGTCATGCCCCAGGCCTGCGTGATCGGCAGGCCGATCGCCTCGCGCCATGCCTCGGAGAGGGACTTCGGCACCGCGGACCCTCCGCAGACGACGACCCTCAGGGCGCTGAGGTCGGCGTCCTCGAGGAGGGGCACCATGGCCATCCAGATCGTGGGTACGCCTGCGGCGATCGTCACCTTCTCCGCCTGCATCAGGTCGAGAAGCCCGGTGGGCGAGAGGTCCGGTCCGGGCAGGATCAGGTTTGCGCCGGCCAGCAGCGAGGAGTGGGCGAACCCCCAGCCGTTGGCGTGGAAGAACGGCACCACGGGCAGCACCCGGTCGCTGTCGTTGGTGCCGAAGAGGCTTCCGGCAAGCGAGGCGAGCGCGTGCAGGTATTGCGAGCGGTGGCTGTAGACGACGCCCTTCGGGTTGCCGGTCGTGCCGGAGGTGTAGCAGATGCCGGCAGCGACGCGCTCGTCAGTGACGCGGCCGTCGATCACGGCCTCCTCGGCATCGGCCATCAGCTCCTCGTAGGAGACGACCCGCGGGTCATCGGGGAGCGGGGTGGGCGCCCCGTCGTCCATCACGATCACGTGCTTGAGCGTGGTCAGCTGGGGGAGCAGCGGAGCCAGCAGGCCGAGCAGCGAGCGGTCCACGAAGACGGCCTCGTCCTCGGCGTGGTTGAACGTGTAGACCAGCTGCTCGGGGAAGTAGCGGATGTTGCCGGTGTGCAGCACCCGCCCGGTGCAGGGGACCGAGTAGTAGAGCGCCAGATGGCGCAGCGTGTTCCACGCGAAGCTCACCACCCGGCCGTCCGCGGAGATGCCGAGCTTGTCGAGCACACTGGCCTGCTTGCGCACCTCCACGGCCAGGTCCTTGAACGTGTTGCGCTCCAGACCGGTGGCGGTCTTGGTCACGATCTCCCGGGTGGGGAAGACGCGCTCGGCGCGCCGGATGATCGTGTCGATGGTCAGCGGTGCGTCCTGGATCAGTCCTCGCATGCTGCACATCGTTACCGAATGTGGCACGGGTCACAACGAGTTCGCGCGAACTTCCCACCCGGTGGTCGAGCTTGTCGAGACCTCTGAGGGGGTCTCGGCAAGCTGGACCACCGGGACCAGCCGCTCAGACGACCGCGTCGGAGGTTGCGAGTGCCAGCGCGGGTGTGGAGGCGGCGCGCGGCCAGACCTCGGCGAGGATCTCGACGCCGCGACGGACGAGCTCCGGGCGGGGAGTGATCGCCAGCCGAAGATGGCGCTCGTAGGCCCCGTCGACTCCGAACCGCGGCCCGGCGGTGACCAGCAGCCCGTGTGGCCTGGCCGCGAGGGTGAGCTGAGAGCTGACGGGCGCGGGCAGACCGACCCACGCGGAGAGCCCGCCGTCGAGCCGCGGGGGCAGCTCCCAGTCGGGAAGATGCTCGCGCATCGCGTGGTAGAGCGCGGCGCGCCCGGCGGCGAGCTGCCCGGAGCGCTCCTCGAGGATCTCGGGGAGATGCTGGAACAGGGCGGTGGTGACCAGCTGCTCCCAGATCGGGGTGCCGAGATCGGTCGCCGATCGACCACTGGCGATCTGGGTCAACAAGATCGGGTCGGCCCGGATCCAGCCGACCCGCAGACCGCCCCACAGCATCTTGCTCGCCGAGCCGATGTGGACGACCCGCGCCCCGTGCTCGTCGGCCATCGCGGCGAGCGGCGGGTAGGTGTGGTGGCGGTCGATGTCCAGCTCGGCGGTGGTGTCGTCGACCACCACGAGCGTGTCGACCTTCGCTGCCGCGTGCAGCAGACGGAGCCGTTGCTCGGTCGGCATCGAGCGAGAGGTCGGGTTGTGGAAGTCGGGCATGACGTACGACATCACCGGGGTGGTCCGGGCGATGGCCGCCTCCATCGCGGGCATGTCCCAGCCGGCGTCGGTGGTGACCGGGCTGGTGATGATCCGTGCGCCCGCGAGACTCAGCGCGTCGTACGCATTGGGGTAGGACGGGCTCTCGGCGTAGGCCCGGTCACCGCGGCTGATCACCGTGCGGGCGAGGAGCGCGATCGCGCTCTGGCCGCCGGTCGTCACCATGATCTGGTCGGGGTCGGTGGGGAGGCCGCGAGCGGTGTAGCGCGCCGCGATCGCCACCCGCAGCTCCTCGATGCCCCAGAGCGTGTAGCCGGGGCCGGCCATGTGCTCGCCCAGCCGCCGGGTCGCCTCCTGGGCGGCCTCAGGGAGGCGTCGCGTGGCCGGCAACGTGGCCCGGACCAGGTCGATCTCACCGCCCTCGGTGAACGAGTCGGGGGCCGTGGGCGGGAGCTTTGTCGTCGTACCCGAACCCTGGACGCTCAGCGCGTAGCCGTGCTCCCGCAGGCGTCGGTAGGCGGCGGTGATCGTGGTCCGGCTCAGCATCAACCGCTCGGAGAGCTCGCGCTCGGAGGGGAGGCGTACGTCGGCCGAGAGGCGCCCGTCGATCAGCAGCAGCTGGATCCGTTCGGCCAGGTTCTCGTACGCCGGGCCCTCGCCGTGCCACTGGCCGAGCAGGCCAGCGAGCGCGGTGGCACCGATTCTTCCGCGAGGCATGGGTCCACCTTACCTCGATTGGCTCCTTTACCTCTGATTGGACCCGTGATTGGATCTTTACTGTGAAGGATCTCTCCGTCAAGTCGCTCTCCTGGTTGATAACTGGACTGTTTCTGTACGGCATCGCGGTCGCCATGCTCGTGCGCGCCTCCCTCGGGCTGGCCCCGTGGAACACCCTCGCCTCCGGCATGGTGGAGCTCACCGGGATCTCGTTCGGGTTGATGACCAACCTGATCGGCCTGGTGGTGCTCCTCGTCTGGATCCCGCTGCGGCAGAGGCCCGGCGTCGGCACCGTGCTGAACGTCCTGCTCGTCGGCACCTCGGCGGAGATCGGGCTGCGTCTGATCCCGCAGCCGACCGAGCTGATGGCGCAGGTTGCGCTCTTCGTCGCCGGCCTTCTCCTGCTGGCCGGCGCGACCGGGATCTACATCGCGCCGGGCCTCGGCCCCGGTCCGCGCGACGGCCTGATGACCGGCCTGCACGAGCGCACCGGTGCCCCGGTCTGGGTCTGCCGCGCGGGCGTCGAGATCACCGTGCTCGCGGCCGGCTGGCTCCTCGGTGGCCTCGTCGGCCTCGGCACGGTCGCCGAAGCGCTGCTCATCGGCCCGATGGTCCACCGCACGCTGCCGTACTTCCGGACCTTGTACGCGGGGCCGCCGCCGGCTACGGACATCGAATGCGAGCCTGCCTGACGGCGATCCGGTCCGGGTCGCGCGGGCCCTGAGTCAGTAAAGAATGTCCTTTCAAGGACCGGCTCGTTGCCCTACCTTCGGAACATGGCGGGCGATGCACCGAAGGATGCTGGTCTGGTTCGGGACTGGCTGCGCTTCCGAAGGTATAAGCGAGCCGAGGGAAGGGCCGGGCGGCAGAACGAGATCCGAGACAGGGTGATCGGCGGCGCGATCGTCGGGATCCTGATCGTGGCGTTGCTGTTGATCCTGTTCTCCTGCACGGTCGACGCCGACAACGAGGGCAGGCGGCCGCCGGATCCGGGGCCGACCCAGAGCGAGGGACCCGAGCTGCCTCCGGACATGGACCTGGAATCGGCGTTCAAGGACGGCTACTTCACGGACCCGAAGACTGGGGATCGGTATCTGGTTGCGCAGATCGACCGCGCCGCGAAGCGGCCGGCGGGGTGGATCTGTCGACCTGCTGTCGGGCTGCCGACCCAGCAGTGCCTGGTCAAGCAGGAGCCCGTGTCTCAGGACCCCTCGGCTTCCCCGACCGAGCTGCCATCAGCAGAGCCCCAAGACTCTGATGCGGAGGTGGCCGGTTCTGGCAGCTCGTGGTTCGGTGCCTTCGCGGGGATCGGTGGCGGCCTGGGCGGGTTCGCAGCGGTAGCCGCTGTCTTCTGGCAGGTCTTCAAGGACCGGGACGAGTTCCGCGAATGGCGTCAGAGCCCAAGGAGCGGGTGACCGCAAGCGGCGCGGAACGGGCCCCTCGACGCGTACGCGGATCTCCTCGTTGAGGAAACACGCGCAGCGCGCATGATTTAACCCATACAAAATGTTGTTGCGCCCCCGACAGGATTCGAACCTGTGACCGTCGGATTAGAAGGCCGATGCTCTATCCAGCTGAGCTACGGAGGCATGGCCCGTCCGGGCCCCCTCGGAGAGGGGGTTTGCGCAGGCCGCGCCCGATCTTACCGGTGGCCGTATCCCTCGTGTGCATCGGATTCCGAATCGCTAGCGAGAGTGTTACCGAGGTGTGGGGGGTATTTGGGCACACTGTCCCTGCACTGTCGCTCTGGGTGTCCGTCTGGCGGACTACGAGGGTTCGAGACTGGGCCGGATCATCGGTAAGGTCCCCGGACATGACTATGGAGTCCATGTGCACCTCGTGCGGTGCAGCCGTCACCGGTATGCGCTTCTGCACAGGTTGTGGGACCCCCGTCAGAAGCGCTCATCAGCCGCCGTCGCAGGGTGCACCGGAGCCGGTTGCACCGCCGCGACTGCCGCAGAGAGGTGCCGATCCTGAGCAGGGTGGTCTGTCGCTGCCGAGGCGTCCGCGGGGAGCCGCGACGCCGGAGCCGGCCGAGCAGCCGCCTACCGAGGCGGCCGAATTCACGCGTGGCAACCATGCCGCTCCCTCCGCGCCCGACACGGACGCGGAACCCGACCAGCCTCCGCTCGAGCAGATCAGGCGTACGCCCGGCGCCTCTATGGCTCCGCAGCTGAGCATGAATCCGCCGAGCGGTGAGCAGCCGGCATTCGGCGGCGGCATGGCCCCGCCGCCGGCCGGCTCCGACGGTGGCGGCCTGTTCGGGCTGGCGGCGCGTACGCCGAAGTTCGAGCCTGAGCTCGCTTCGCAGTCGCAGTCGCTCTTCATGCCGAAGCGGAAGGACGAGCCCAGCGCCGAGCCGGAGCAGGCCCCGGAGACTCCTGCCGCCCAGGAGCCGCCTCCCGGCCTGCCGACACTGCCGCCCGCTTACGAGCGCGCCGCTGAGCCGCCCGCACCCGAGCCGATGCCCGCGCCGCCGTTGCCGGAGCGTCCGTCGCCCGAGCGTCCGATGCCGGACCGTCCGCAGGTCGAGCGCCAGATGCCGGAGCGTCCGCAGGTCGAGCGGCAGATGCCCGAACCCATGCCCCCGCTGCCGGACCGTCCGCAGGCCGAGCCGCAGATGCCCGAGCAGCCGATGCCGCAGCGTCCGGCCGCGGCGTACGACCCGAGCAGGGAGCACCAGGCCTTCGCCGAGCCGGCCCCGCTGCTGGACGGCCCGCCCGCCGAGTCGACCCACGAGGCGATGCCTCCGGTCGAGCGACGCCACCCGGCGCCGCCTCGCCCGGACGAGACCCAAGTGGCGATGAGCCCGCGGTTCGACCAGCGCGAGGAGCCCTCCGCGGGCACCCAGCCGCGAAACGAGTTCGAGCAGTACGCGCCGCCGCAGCAGCAGTTCGGGGCAGCGCCTTCCGACGCGAGGTCGGCCAACCCCTACGACCGCGGCCAGCAGGACCAGCAGCAGGGCGCGGCGTACGGCGAGGCTGCCTACGCCCCGCTGGCGCCGCAGATGGAGCCGGACCAGTCTCGGTGGTCCCAGCCTCAGGAACAGCCTCAGGGGCGGCCGTACGACCAGCCCTACGGCCAGCAGTCCTATGACCAGCAGTCGTACGACCAGCCTTACGGCCAGCCGCAGGACGGGTCCCAGGATCAGTTCGGCCAGCCGTACGGCGACCCGTACGGCCAGAACGTCTACACCGACGCCACGCTGGTGGGTCAGCCGCCGGTCGGAGCCGGGAACGGGCCTGGAGCCGGGCCCAACACCCCGGCGCCGCCTCCGATGGCACCCCAGGGCTACGACCCGTACGGGCACGGCTACGACGCCCACTACGAGCCACCGCGTCGCGGCGACGGCCAGGGCAAGACGATCGCCGGCATCGACCTCAAGCGCTGGGGCCTCATCGCTCTGGTGCTCGCCGTCGTGGTCGCGATCATCGCGTTCGTCATCGGCCTGCTCAACAACAACGACGACGCCAAGGCGCAGACGGGCGCCGGTCAGGGCGCCGGTACGACCGCCGCCGGCGGTGCTGCGGCCCAGGCCAAGAAGATCGATGCGCTGATCCAGACCTCTGCCAAGGACAAGGCGGCGATCGGTGCCGCTCAGGCCGACCTCGAGGCCTGCGAGAACATCGACGAGGCGATCAAGACCTTCGAGGACGCGGCAGCCTCCCGCGAGAGTCTCGCGACCAAGGTCGCCAAGGTCGACACCGCCGTCCTCCCGGGGTCGCAGAAGGTCGTCAAGAACCTCGAGTCCGCGTGGATGACCTCCCACAACGCAGACCTGGCGTTCGCTGCCTGGGGTGAGAAGCGCAAGGTCAACGACGCCGGCGAGTGCGTCGGCGGCAAGGGCAAGCTCGAGAAGGCGACCACGCTCAGCCTGGCCAGCCACGACCCGAAGAAGGCCGCAGCCAAGGCCTGGGGGCCGATCGCCGAGGAGCACGGTCTCGACTCCGTCGAGTGGCGGAAGCTCTGACCTACTGATCCTGCCAAGAGATCGCGCGGGCAGAGCC
>NZ_JBOHDN010000151.1:0-18784 GCF_050699375.1 Nocardioides sp.
CTGCGAGACTGCGTGCGTCACTACTGACGCCATGTGCTGCCAGGAGTGCGCTCCAGCGCACTCCTGGCAGCACAGCGCGGGTTGGGTGCGCTACAATTTGCGCATGCATGCAAGTATGCAACCGCCAGTCTGGGGTGATGACGTCGTCACGCTTGCCGTCGAGGTGCTGCGGATGTTGGCTGATCCCACACGTCTCCAGGTGGCGGGGCTGTTGTTGGATGAGGAGCGGTCCGTCTCCGAGCTGGCCGGGTTGCTGGAGAAGCCGGTTCCCGGGGTCTCACAGCATCTGGCGAAGATGCGGATGGCTCGGCTGGTGACGACGCGGAAGGAGGGCACCTCGGTGCTCTACCGGGTCGAGAACGGGCACGTACGCCAGCTGGTCCTCGACACGATCGGCCACGTCGAGCATCTCCTGGACCAGGTTCCGGCGCACCACCGGTCGGGGGAGGAGTCGGCATGACCCATACGCTGCACGATCACTCGCGCGACCATGCCCATCGCCACAGTCACGACCACGGTCACGGCCATGCTCACGATGGAACCTGGGCCCGGGCCCGGCATGCGGTCTCGGATCTGTTCGGGGCGCATTCCCATGATGCGGCGGACCAGGTCGACGAGGCGCTGGAGGCCGACGTACGTGGTCGGCGGGCACTGTGGATAAGCCTGGGGGTGCTCGCGTTGACGGCGGGTCTTCAGGCGGTCGTCGTGAGCCTGACCGGGTCGGTGGCTCTGCTGGGGGACACGCTCCACAACGTTGCCGACGCGCTGACGGCGGTGCCGTTGCTGGTGGCGTTCTGGCTCGCCCGGCGTCCGGCCAACGACCGGTTCACCTACGGGTACGGCCGCGCGGAGGACCTCGCCGGTCTCTTCGTCGTCGCCATGATCGCGCTGTCCAGCATCCTGGCGGGCTGGGAGGCCATCGACCGGCTGTTCCATCCGCGCGAGGTCGAGCACGTCTGGGCGGTCGCGGCGGCGGGGGTGGTCGGGTTCCTGGGCAACGAGGTCGTCGCGCGCTATCGGATCCGGGTGGGCCGACAGATCGGCTCGGCGGCGCTGGTCGCCGACGGGCTGCACGCGCGTACGGACGGGTTCACCTCGTTGGCTGTGGTCCTCGGCGCCGGCGGGGTCGCGATCGGGGTGCCGTGGGCGGACCCGCTGATCGGGCTGCTGATCGCTGTCGCGATCCTCGGCGTGCTGCGCTCGGCGCTCAAGCAGGTCGGAGCGCGGCTGATGGACGCGGTCACCCCCGATGACGTACGCAGGGCGCGGGAGGCCATCGGCACGGTCGAGGGAGTCCTCGAGATCCGCAGCCTGCGACTGCGGTGGATCGGGCACACGCTGCACGCCGACGGCGACATCACCGTGCCCGCCGATCTCCCCGTCGCCGCCGGCCACGACATCGCCCACCATGCCGAGGAGCACCTCATGGAGGTGTTGCCGCGCCTGACCAGCGTCGTCCTCCATGTGAGCCCGGAGGGAACGCACTGACGGCACGCCCGCTGACGGCAGAGCCTAGGCTCTGCACCGATGAACATCTTCGAGTTTGACGGCAAGAGCCCGCAGATCCACCCCGACGCCTGGGTGGCGCCGACGGCGACACTGATCGGCGACGTACGCCTCGGGCCCGACGCCAGCGTCTGGTACGGCGCGGTGCTGCGCGCCGACATCGGTCCGATCATCGTCGGGGAGGGATCGAACGTGCAGGACAACTCGGTGCTGCACGTACGTCCTGGATCCTCCTTGGAGATGGGGCCCAACAGCACCATCGCGCACGGCTGCGTGATGCACGGTGACCGGATCGGCGCCGGCTCCCTGATCGGCAACGGGGCGGTGGTCTCCGACGGCGTGGTCATCGGCGACGGCTGCCTGGTCGCGGCCGGGGCGATGGTGGTCGAGGGGACGGAGATCCCGGACCACAGCCTGGTCATGGGCGTGCCGGCGAAGGTACGCGGCACGATCGAACCGGGCAGCAACCCGGCCGCGATCCTCGAGCTCAACGCGCCGGGCTATGTGGAGTTCATGAAGCAGCACCGCGCGACGGTACGTCCCGTCTGAGAGGCCGACGTGGGAGTCCCGATGTCACCTGCTGACACCGGGGCTCCCACGTCCACGTCGTAGGCCCGATCAGTCGGCGCCGCAGGCCACGCAGTGGAGCGAGCCGACCCGGCGGTCGGCCTCGCAGGTCGAGCACGGGGCGATGGTCTCGCGCCCGCAGCCTTCGCAGTGCTTGCCGCGGACCGGGTAGCCGCAGTAGGGACAGTCGCCCTTGCGTACGCGCATGGCCGGGATCCGCTTGGCCAGGAGGCGTTGGACGGCGATGAAGACGGCGACGGTCGCCGCGGCGCCGAGCAGGGACAGGACGAGCGGGCCGAAGTCGGCGTACTCGAAGGTGTAGTCCAGCGCGAAGACCAGGACCATGATGACCCCGGTCGCCGCGAACGCGAATCCGAGCGGCAGGAAGCGGGAGCCGCTACGGCGCAGGCGGTAGAGCGTCCAGAAGCCCAGCAGGCAGAGGACGAGGACGAAGCCGATTCGTACGCCGATCTGGATCGCCTCGTTGCCGGGGATCTTGCAGCTCTCCAGAGAGCCCCGGCAGTCACCGGTGCGGGAGTAGAGCTGCCACCAGTCCTCGACCTTGACGTAGAACCAGACGGTGCCGACGAGCAGGAAGGCGGTCAGGGCGACGGCCAGGAACCGCTCGGTGCGGGTCGACTCGACCTCATCGGTGGCGATCGGGGTCCTCATGACGTACTCCTCGTGGGTCTGGTGCGGGCGTGGAAGCTGACCTCGAGACGACAGTCGAGGGCGGCCGCCACTCGGAGCAGGGTGTCGATCTTGGGAGGACGTGATCCGGACTCCAGCCGTGCGATCGCGGACTGGGTCGTGCCGCAGAGCTCGGCGAGCTCGCGCTGGGAAAGTCCCCGCGCGACTCTGTGCTCGGTGACCTCGGCGGCGATCCCGGCATAGAACGCGGTGTCCTCGTCGGTGCTGCCCATGGATCGAAACTATCGCAGTTCTGCTATGGCTGTCCATAGCAGAACTGCTATTCGTCTGCTGAGACGATTCGGGAGCCCGGGCTCGTACGGCCTAGGGTTGACGCTCGTGAAGACGTTCGACGAGCTCTGGGCCGAGCTGAGCGAGAAGGCCCGGACCCGACCTGAGGGATCCGGCACCGTGGCGCAGCTCGATGCCGGCGTCCATGCGATCGGGAAGAAGCTGGTCGAGGAGGCCGCCGAGTCCTGGATGGCGGCCGAGTACGAGGGCAAGGACGCGACCGCGGAGGAGATCTCCCAGCTGCTCTACCACGCCCAGGTGCTCATGCTCGCCAGCGGCATCTCGATCGACGACGTCTACTCACACCTGTAGGGAACCCCATGCCTGACAAGACCCAGAACGACATGCTCCGGATCGCCGTGCCCAACAAGGGCTCGCTGTCCAGCTCCGCCTCCGACCTGCTGCGCGAGGCGGGCTACCACCAGCGCGAGGACTCCAAGCGCCTGACCCTCATCGACGAGGAGAACGGCGTGGAGTTCTTCTACCTGCGCCCGCGCGACATCGCGCTCTACGTCGGCGAGGGCACCCTCGACATCGGCATCACCGGCCGCGACCTGCTCCTCGACTCCGGCGCCAAGGCCGACGAGGTCATCGGGCTCGGCTTCGGCCGCAGCCGCTTCCACTTCGCCGGGATGGCCGGTGCGTTCACCTCGGTCGAGCAGCTTCGCGGCAAGCGGATCGCGACCTCGTACGTCGGGGTCGTCTCGGACTTCTTGGAGCGCGAGGGCATCGACGCGAGCGTGACCCGGCTCGACGGCGCCGTGGAGACCTCGATCCAGCTCGGTGTCGCCGACGCGATCGCCGACGTGGTCGAGACCGGCTCCACGATGCGGCAGGCCGGTCTGGAGGTCTTCGGCGAGCCGATCATGCACTCCGAGGCGGTCGTGATCACTCGCTCGGGCGCCGACTCGGCCGGTCCGGGCTCCGCCTCGTCACAGCTGCCGGCGGCGTACGAGACGTTCAAGCGCCGCGTCGACGGCGTCCTGATCGCGCGCAGCTACGTGATGATGGACTACGACATCCGTGCCGCCGACCTCGCCGAGGCCTCCGCGATGACCCCCGGGCTCGAGGGTCCGACGGTCAGCCCGCTGCACCGCGAGGGCTGGGTCGCCGTCCGTGCGATGGTGCCGCGGGCCGGGGCCCAGAAGCTGATGGACGACCTGTACGCGGTCGGTGCCCGCGCGATCCTGCTGACGGCGATCAATGCCTGCCGCATCTGAGTCCGGCTCCGGCCCGACCGGCCCGACTGATTCCGGCCCGACCGGATCGTCCGGGTCCGGACCCACCGGCGAGCTTCCGGTGAAGCTGCCGCACACCTGGCGCCCCCTCGGCGCCCGCGTGATGGGCTGGTTCCTCGTGGCCGCGCTGGCCGTGATGTGCACGATGGTCTGGGTCGGCTTCACCCCGGAGATCAAGGCCCAGGTGACCATGTTCGAGCGGCTCACCTTCGGTTTCGTCGGCCTCCTCATCCTGACCTGCGTGCACGCGTTGACCCGGTCACGGGTGGTCGCCCGCGAGGACGGCCTGACCGTGGTCAACGGCTACAAGCGGCGCGACCTGGAGTGGGCCGAGATCCTCGCGATCAACTTCCCGCGCGGCGCACCGTGGCCCAACATCGACCTGGCCACCGGCCACAACATCTCGGTGCACGGCATCCAGGCCTCCGACGGGGGCTCGTCGAGGGCGGCCGTGCGCAAGCTGCGAACGCTGGTCGCCGAGCTCTCCTGAGCTGTCGAGGTCAGCCGCCGAGATGACCGCCCCTGAGATGACCGCCGCTGAGATGACCGCGCGGCGAACCGCGTACGACGCTTCGCCCAACCCTGAGTCATTCCGCTGACCTGGGGCGACGGCTGCGCCTAGCGTGCGCTTGTGACCTCGACGAAGTGGACCCGCATCGCCGCCCCCGGCCTCGCTCTGACTGCTGTCATCGCGATGGCCACCTTCGCTCCGGCAGCCGTGGCGCCCGCCCAGGCCGTGCCGGTGCACCCGGTCGCGACCTGGGGTGCGAGCCCCGCGACCGTGACCGGCGATGCCGGTGCGAACGGGGTCGCCGACCAGAGCGTCCGGAACCTGGTGCACACCAGCCTCGGCGGCTCCGGGGTACGCATCACGCTCTCGAACGCGTTCGGTGACCGTCCGGTGACCTTCGCCTCGGCACACCTCGGCCTGGCCGGCGGCGGCGCCGCGGTCGTGCCCGGAACCAACCGCGCGGTGACCTTCGACGGCTCCGGCACGGTCACGGTCGCGCCCGGGGAAGAGGTGCTGAGCGACCCGGTCGACGCGACGGTGCCCGCGGACACCACCCTCGCTGTCAGCTTCCATGTCGTCGGCGAGAGCGGCCCGATCACCGGGCACAACGTCGCGATGCAGACGTCATACGTGGCAGGGGAGCCGGGCGACGTGGCCGGTGAGGAGTCGGGCGCGGCGTTCACGACGCAGATCCCCAGCTGGTACTGGGTCGAGAGCGTCGTCATCCAGGAGCCGCGCCGGGTCAAGACCGCCGTGCTCTTCGGCGACTCGATCACAGACGGCAACGAGTCCACGCCCGGCGCCAACCGCCGCTGGCCCGACGTGCTCGCCGACCGGGTCGCGACGAGCCGTTTCACCGGACGGTTCGGGGTGATGAACCAGGGGATCTCCGCCAACCGCGTCCTCGGCGACAGCGCCGGCGGCGGCCAGAGCGCGCTGGGACGCTTCGACCGCGACGTGCTCCAGCAGCCCGGCGTCTCCACGGTCGTCCTCCTGGAGGGCATCAACGACATCCGCTGGGACCTGGCCGACGAGGCTTCCGACCTGATCACCGCCTACCGCGACCTGATCGACCGCGCCCACGCCCGCGACGTCTGTGTCGTCGGCGCGACCCTGACGCCGTACGAGGGCGGCAGCCGCTACACCCCCGAGCGCGACCAGGTGCGGGTCGCGGTCAACGAGTGGATCCGCGGCTCCGGCGAGTTCGACGGGGTCGTCGACTTCGACGCCGCCACGCGTGACCCTGCCCGGCCGAGCCGGTTCCTGCCCGCGTACGACTCCGGTGACCATCTACACCCCGGCGACGCCGGTTACGCGGCGATGGCCGAGTCCTTCGATCTCGACCTGCTGGAGTGCGACCGCTGACGACCTACTCGGGCAGCGCGGCGATGCCCCAGGAGACCTCGAGGCGCTCGTCGGGGGCCAGCTCGATCAGGTCGGTGCCGGAGTTGAAGGCGTCCGGGGGAGCGGTCATCGGCTCGACGGCGAGGCTGCTCCGCGCGGGCGTGCGGTCGTCGGCGCTGTAGACCATCAGCCACGGGTGATGCTCGTCCACCCACAGCGAGGCGCCACCGTCGGGGCCCCGGAGCGTGACGGTCGCGCGTCCGTCCTCGCCGCGGTCGAGGTCGGTGAAGGCGTGGTCGAGGACGACATCGCCGATCGGCCTGGCGGTGGTGAAGTCATGAGCCGTCGCCGCCGTCGGCTCGCTCGTCGTGGGGAGCTTGCGCTCGGGGTCGGCGAGCAGGCGCGTCCGTGCGGGGAGTGTGAGCGTCCACTCGTCGACCGGGCCGGCGCCGACGGTGAGATAGGGGTGGGCGCCGGCCGCGAAGGGCGCGGGGGAGTCGGCGTGGTTGGTCGCGGACTGGGTCACGGTGAGCCCGTCGGGCCCGATGGCGTACGTCACCTCGAGGTCGAGCGTCCACGGATAGCCACTCTGTGCCATCAGCCTGGTGGCGAGGGTGATCGACTCCTTGGACTCCTCGATGGGCAGCCACTGTGCCCACCGCACCAGACCGTGGGAGGCGTTGTTGCGGGCCACCTCGGTGAGCCCGAGCTGATAGCTCTTGCCCCCGAACTCGTAGCGTCCGTCTCGGATCCGGTTGGGCCACGGCATCAGCAGCTGCCCCTTGCCGCCGCTGGACTGCTCGTCGTCACCGAACCCGGCGACCAGCTCCCGCCCCTCGTAGGACAGCAGCCGCAGCGCCCCGCCACTCTCCGTGACCACCGCGGAGTAACCCCCGCCGTCGATCGTGAACTGCTCTCCGCTCGGTTTCAGCACGGGCAAAGGGTATCCAGGCGCTGCCAGCGCGATCTCCTACCCTCGGGGTATGGAGCGTCGACAGCTGGAGTTCTTTCTCGCCATCGCCGAGGCGGGCAGCTTCACCAGCGCTGCCGCCCGGCTCCACGTCGCTCAGCCGTCGTTGTCGTACGCCGTGCGCGGGCTCGAACGCGAGCTCGGTGGGCCGCTCTTCGAACGCCACGGCAGGGGAGTGCGGCTCACCCCGGCGGGTTCGGCGCTGCTCGGTCCCGCCCGCCGGGTGGTGCGCGGCTTCGAGCTCGCCGCGGGAGCGGTCCGGTCGGTCGCCGACGAGGGGTTCGGCCGGCTGCGGATCAGCTCCAGCACGGTATGGGCGGTGGAGCCGCTGGTGCCGTTGCTCGCGGAGTTCCGGCGGATCCAACCGGCTGTGCAGGTGGTCGTCACCGATCCACGTCACCGCTCGGACATCCTCGACCAGGTGCGCAAGGGGGAGGTGGACGTCGGGCTGATCGACGGTGCGCCGCCGCGCGGGCCGTTCGGGTCGCACCGCCTCGCCGAGCACGGGCTGGTCGCGATGCTCCCGCCCTCCGGCGAGGCGCCTGAGGAGATCGGGACCGAGGAAGTCGGTACCGAGGAGGTCAGGATCGAGGAGCTCGCCGAGAGCGGGCTGATCTCGACGCCGAGCGGGACGGCGCTGCGTACGTTGTTGGACGTACGTCTGGAGGCTGCCGGTCTGCCCACGGAGGTCGCCATCGAGACGGCCCACGTCGCCTCGGTCATCCCGCTGGTGCTGGCGCGTGCCGGTGTGGCGGTGCTGACCGAGGGGATGGCGGGCGCGGCGTCGCGAGCCGGGGCGAGGGTGGTGCCACTGACCCCGGCGGTGCGGGTCGGTGTGTCGCTGGTGTGGCTGGAGGAGCGCGGTGACGCGCTGGTCGAGCAGTTCGTCGCGGTGGCCCAGGACCTGACCGACATATAGAGAGCATCTATTGCTGGCCCGCGATCCAGGTCTTGCTCGCCGCGGCGAAAGGCTGGAATGTCTCGTCGGTGAATGTCTAGTGTGTTGGATATATATGAATCGATTGGATGGAGCACGCACGCGCCGCCCCAACGACTCAACCGACCACCGACTGATTCGAGGACATCTACGTGACCATCACCGAGCTGCACCGCCCCGAGGGCATCGTCGAGACGCCCTCGGGCGTCCGGGTCCGCCGCGCCGGGGGCCGGATCGGCGCCATCATCGAGGGTCTGAGCCTCGCCGATGCCGACGACACCCAGATCCAGGACGTACGCAGCGCCCTGCTGCGTCACAAGGTGCTCTTCTTCCGTGGCCAGGACGGCCTCACCGACGAGGCGCAGGGCGCCTTCGCGGCTCGGTTCGGTGAGCTCACGACCGCGCACCCGACGGTCAACACCGGCTCGGGACGGGTGCTGCGGGTCACCGCCAACGCCGGGATGGCGGCCAACGCCTGGCACACCGACGTAACCTTCGTCGACCGGGTGCCCGCGATCTCGGTGCTCCGTGCGGTGACGCTCCCGCCGTACGGAGGCACCACCAACTGGGCGAACACCGCGGAGGCCTACGACCGGCTTCCGGAACCGCTGAAGGCGCTCGCCGACGAGCTCTGGGCGGTGCACACCAACTCCTACGACTATGCCCAGCGCGACGAGGAGCACGACCGGCCGGACGCCAACTACTCCCGCGACGACTTCGCCTCGGTCGACTTCGAGACCCGGCACCCGGTCGTCCGCGTCCACCCCGAGACCGGCGAGCGCACGCTGGTCCTGGGCAGCTTCGTCAAGGAGTTCGACGGGCTGACCTCCACGGAGTCGGTCCACCTCTTCAACCTGCTCCAGGACCGGGTCACCAAGCTCGAGAACACGATCCGGTGGGCGTGGCAGCCCGGCGACGTGGCGATGTGGGACAACCGCGCGACCCAGCACTACGCGGTGGCCGACTTCGACCACCACCCGCGGGAGATGCGCCGGGTCACGGTCGCCGGCGACGTACCCGTCTCGGTCGACGGGCGGCACTCGGTGGTCCTGAAGGGCGACGCCCGGGCGTACTCGCGTCTGGACGAGCTGATCTCCTGACCTCGCCGGTCCAGCGGGGAGGGCCGGTGGTCAGGTGGTCACGATGATGTCGGCACGAGCGGCGGTCAGCTCTCGGGCGAAGAGCTCGGTCTCGGCCGCCGCCCAGGCATCCCAGCGGGGTGCGAAGGTGTCGCCGTCGCGTTCGGTGCCACGACTCCTGCGTACGTCCTCGGGCGCGTCGACCCAGGCGAGAGCGGTGCGGAAGCCGGCGTACGCGGCGGCGCCGCTGCCCACGCCCTCGATGACGAGCAGGGGAGCGGGCGGGACCATCACCGTCTCGGCGAACTCGCCGGCGTGCCAGTCGTAGCGGCGGTAGGAGCCCGGGGCGCCCTCGACCAACGGGAGCAGGATCGTCTCGAACTGGGCGATGCCCTCGGCGATACCGTCCCAGCCCGCGTACAGGTCGTCCATGTGGATCGTCGGCGCGCCGGTGGCGTCGGTGAGCTTGCGCGCCAGCGTGGTCTTTCCTGACCCGGCGGGACCATCGACGCAGATCAGCCGTCCGGGGCCGAGGGTGGCTGGTCGGCTGGTCGCGATCAGGACGAGATCGCCGGCGGCGTTCTCGAGGCGTTGGCTGTCGGACAAATCAGGAGATGCCGTACTTCTTCAAGATGTCGTTGACGTCCGCCATGTCCTCGTCGTCATCCTCGGCTCCCTTGGCGGCAGGCCCCTTGGTCGCCTTGGACGCCTTCGTCTTCGGGGCTGCGACCGAGGCGGGATCCGGCGCGGCACCGGTCTCCTTCGGAGCGCCCCTGCGGGTCCGGGCGGGCTTCTCCTTGGTGGGAAGGACGCGGGCCACGAAGATCAGGACCACCGCGAGCGCGGCTACGCCGAAGCCGACCCAGACCGGCAGGCTGAAGACCAGCCGCGCGGCCCAGTCGGCGAGCGCGTCGACGATCCGTCCACCGGCGCGCAGGATGCCCGTCAGATAGGCCGCCGGGGCGAGCAATGTCCATCCCAGGGCACGTACGCCCGATCCCAGGCCACGCCGTCGGAACGCGACCCACGTCCAGATCGCGCCCAGCACGGTGAGCGCGGCGGCTAGTGCGAGGTAGGCGCCTTGGTCCATGCCTCCAGACTCCCACAGAGACGGTGACGCGCCACCCGGAGTGTCCCCGACAGTGCCCCTGATATCTGGCGGCCCGATGCTGGCCCCGATGCTGGCGCCGATATTGGCCCTGACGTTCGGCGCTGCTGTTCAATGGGGGCGATGAACGACAAGCGACTCCTCGGCACCGCGTTTCCCGGCGACACCGGCGAGACCAGCGCCGAGGTCGCGGCCGTGATGAGATCGTACGCAGCGGGCGGCGCCACCCACGGCGACGTGCTCACCACCCTGGCGGCTGCCCGGGTGCTCGTCCCGGTGGTCGCCGTGCTCGGCGAGGTCGAGGTCGACGAGGCTGGTCTGGCCCACGACAAGACCTCCGACATGGCCACCGTGCTGCTCACCGGCGCCGACGGCCGCCAGGCGCTGCTGGGGTTCACCGGGACGGCGTCGCTGCGGTCCTGGCAGGACGATGCCCGCCCGGTGCCGGTCTCCCTGCGTGACGCCGCCCAGGCGGCCGTCCACGACGGCGCCGACGCGCTCGTGCTCGACCTCGCCGGCCCGGTCCCGTTCGCGATCGAGGGTGATGACCTGCACAAGGTCGCCGAGGGTTGGCAGCTGGCGACGGTCGGACCGCGTACGGCTTGGGTCAAGCCCTGAGGATCGGGCCCTGAGGATTGGGCAGAGTGCGGAATGTTGCAGTAATGTTCCGTGTTGACCGATCAGACCGGCGTACGCCGTCGGTTTGATCTGACAAGCGGAGATCACGAAAGCGTTCTCCCACCCGCATCGACCGAAAGCAACACAGGTCGTCGGGTCCGGTCCCGAGGACAATGCCGTAGGCAATGGATTCGGTGGTGCGAGCCCTGCGCGGGTGAGCGTCCTGACTGGCTTCCGCTTGGTTATCCCAGCGGAAGCCTTTTTCATTTCCCGGACCGCCCGTGCACGCGGCCCGGGTCGCGAGATCCAGAGCCTCCGCAGCCACAACAAATGGAGGACACATCAGCACTGAGCTTCGTATCAACGACCGGATCCGGGTTTCCGAGGTCCGCCTCGTCGGTCCCAATGGAGAGACGGTCGGCATCGTGCCGACCTCTGACGCGCTGCGCCTGGCCCAGGAGGCCGACCTCGACCTCGTCGAGATCGCCCCGCAGGGCAAGCCGCCGGTCTGCAAGCTCATGGACTACGGGAAGTTCAAGTACGAGAACGCCCAGAAGGCCCGTGAGTCCCGTCGAAACCAGACGAACGTGATCATCAAGGAGATGAAGCTTCGTCCGAAGATCGACAAGCATGACTACGAGACCAAGAAGGGTCACGTCGTGCGGTTCCTGAACGCGGGGGACAAGGTGAAGATCACGATCATGTTCCGCGGTCGTGAGCAGCACCGTCCCGAGCTCGGCTTCCGCCTGCTGCAGAAGCTCGCCGAGGACGTCGAGGAGCTTGGCTTCGTCGAGTCCTCGCCGAAGCAGGACGGCCGCAACATGACCATGGTCATCGGTCCGCACAAGAAGAAGGCCGACGCCAAGGTCGAGGCGCAGACCGCCAAGGAGGAGAAGGCGGCCGAGCGCGAGGCCGACGAGGCCGCCGAGAAGGCGGAGCGCACCGCGGCCAACGCCGGGCGTACGACCACGAAGAAGGTCAAGCGCCGCTCGGAGAACCTCGACCCCGACATCGACGTCTAAGCGTCGATCCAGTGACTTCCGCCGCCGCGGCGCCCCGTGACCGGCCGGACGACGAGAGAGAGAAGAACTATGCCGAAGAACAAGACCCACTCCGGTTCCAAGAAGCGTTTCAAGGTGACCGGTTCCGGGAAGATCCAGCGCCTGCAGGCCGGCCGTAAGTCCGGGGCTGCGTTCGCCTCCGCCCCGACCACGGGCTCGCGCAAGAAGCACCGCCGCAACGCCGGTCTGGTGGAGCTCGCCCCCGCCGACGTCAAGCGCGCGAAGAAGCTGCTCGGTCGCTGATCCTCGGCCCACACCACTGGGCCACCCGAAACTTTCCCTAGCATTCAAGGAGCACTGAAATGGCACGCGTCAAGCGCGCAGTGAACGCTGCGAAGAAGCGTCGCACCACCCTCGAGCGGGCCTCCGGTTACCGTGGCCAGCGCTCGCGCCTCTACCGCAAGGCGAAGGAGCAGGTCACCCACTCGCTGGTCTACTCCTACAACGACCGCCGCAAGAACAAGGGCAACTTCCGCAAGCTGTGGATCCAGCGGATCAACGCTGCCGCGCGCGCCGAGGGCATGACCTACAACCGCTTCATCCAGGGTCTCAACCTGGCCGGCATCGAGGTCGACCGCAAGATCCTCGCCGACCTGGCCGTCAACGACGTCGCCGCGTTCAACGCGATCGTCGCCCAGGCCAAGGCCGCGCTGCCGGAGGACGTCAACGCCCCGGCTTCTGCCTGATCCTGCGTTGTAACGACGCCCCACCCGGTCCGATGTGCCGGTTGGGGCGTCGCTGTCTGTAGCGACGTGGGAGTCTCGAGGTCACCAGGTGACGTCGGGACTCCCATGTCATCGGTCGTCGTTCGTTGAGTTGGGGAGGGATCGTGAAGCTTTCCGCGGGGAACTCGCGGGTCAAGGAGGCGCGTAGGCTCGCCCGACGCTCGGTTCGCTCGGAGCGTGGCCTCTTCCTGGCCGACGGGCCGAAGGCGGTCGAGGGCGCGCTCGGAGCCGTGCTCGACTCGGGCGAGAGCTGCGTCCAGGAGATCTTCGCGACGGAATCCGGAGCCGAGACGTACGCCTCGGTGCTGGTCGACCACTCGGTCACCCTCGTCGAGGACCGGGCGATGGCGGCGCTGTCCGACTCGGTCACCGCCGCCGGCGTGGTGGCGCTGTGCCGGTTCCTCGACGTACCGCTCACCGACATCACCGGCCCGCTCGTGGTGATCTGCGCGGACGTACGCGACCCCGGCAACGCCGGCACCGTCATCCGCTGTGCCGACGCGGCCGGTGCCTCCGGGGTCATCCTGGCCGGCGACTCGGTCGACCTCTACAACCCCAAGACCATCCGCGCCTCGGTCGGCTCCGCGTTCCATCTGCCGATCGCCATCGAGCGCGACCCGCTCGTCGCGGTCGAGGCGGCCAAGGCCGCCGGCCTCACCGTCCTCGCCGCCGACATGGGCGGCACCGCGGACCTGTTCACCGCCGACGTACTCCTTGCCGAGCCCACCGCCTGGCTCCTCGGCAACGAAGCCTGGGGCCTCCCGCCCGATCTGGCCGCCCAGGCCGACGAGGTCGTCAGCATCCCCATCTTCGGCAAGGCCGAGTCCCTCAACCTCTCCACCGCCGCCGCCCTGTGCCTCTACGCCAGTGCGAAGGCCCACCACGCCGACTAGTCACCTCTGCAGGCCGAGTAGTCACTTCTGCAGGCCGAGACGTCATCGCGCTGCCCACTCGGCCTGCAGAAGTGACTTCTCGGCGATGGCTTGACCTTCGGCTCACCTGAAGGACGATGGTTGCGGGATGGATGAGCCACTGTTGACGATCGGGGCGTTCGCGCGGGCCGTCGGGTTGACCGCGAGCGCGCTGCGGCACTACGACGAGTGCGGGTTGCTGGTGCCGGCCGAGGTCGACTCCGGGACGGGCTATCGCTACTACACGCCCGAGCTCGCCGACCGGGCTCGGCTGATCGTGGGCATGCGCGAGGCCGGGGTCCCGATCGAGACGATGCGGATCGTGCTCGACTCCCCGGTAGCCGAGGCCCGGGCCGCGATCACGGCGTTCCTCGCAGACCAGACCGCACGCACGGCACGAGCCGAGGAGGCCGTACGCGGCGTGCTGGCCGCCGTCGATGCCGGGCCCGCCGCCAGACCCGCCGTCGTGGAGATCCCGGGACCGGTCCTGGCGGCGGCGCTGCGCCAGGTGCGGCACGCGGCCGACACCGACCCGGCCTCCGAGCTCGCCTCGGTGCTGGTCGACGTCGACAGCGCGGGTGTCGACGTGGTCGCGACCAACCGCTACTGGATGGCCGTACGCTCCCTGTCGGCCGCCACCGAGGGCGACGGCGCCCGCGCGGTGCTGGGACTGCCCGAGGCGGCCGAGCTCGCCGACCGCCTCGACCGCATCTCGATCGCCGAGCTGCGCATCGCCGACGGGACGCTCACCGTCGCCGGCCAGGAGCTCGGCCGCGACACCACCTATCCGGCCCACCGCCTCGTGCTCGCCGGGCTCGAGCCCGCGGCCACCCATGCCGTGCTGGCCAGGGCCGACCTCCTCGAGGGACTTGACGCCGCTGCGTACGCAGAGGTCGATCTCTTCCTCATGGAACGAGCACATCTGCGTTCGCCGCACACCGCCGAGGAGACCGCGTTGCGCGGTTCCGTGACCGGGCCGGGCGCGCGGCTGCGGCTGGGCACCGCGCTGTTCCACCGAGTGCTGTCCACCTGCCTGGGTGACGAGGTGCAGCTCGCGGTGACGGCCGCGGATCGCCCGGTCGTGATCACCTCGCCCTACCAACCGGGCCATCTGGCGCTGCTCATGCCCGTGCGTCGGGATCCGCAGGGCTGAGACCGTGGCCGGGATCCACCAGGCTCGGCGCCACGTCGTTCAGACTCCGGCCGCTCGGGGTTTCCACCCGTGGCTGGCGGCGTCGACCGCGTCCGTCTTCGGTGACTCGGTCACCTTCTTCGCGATCGGGTGGGCGGCGGCGGGCTTCGGGGCCGACGCGGCCGGCCTGGTGCTGACCATCGAGGGCATCCCGCTCGCCGTGCTGGTGCTCACCGGGGGAGTGCTCGCGGACCGGATCGGGATCCGTCGCACGATGGCCGTCTGTGACGCCGCGATGGTGCTGGTCATGGCCGCCTTCGCCCTCGGAGCTCTCGGTGCTCTCGGTGGCGCGCCGTTGTGGATGCTGATCGTCGTCGGTGCGCTCTCGGGGACCATCCAGGCGCTGAGACGACCGGCCGAAGGTGTCTTTCCGCGCCTCTTCGGCCCCGGCGATCTCGACCGGCGGATGGCGTTGGTCGGTTCGGCCCACCAGATCGCTCGCACCGCCGGGCCCGCGGCCGGCGGCTTCCTGATCGGCCAGGGCGGCCTGCCGCTGACCGCCGGTCTGGACGCGGCGACCTTCTCCCTCGTGCTCGTCGCGCTGCTGGTGATCCGTCCGCCTCATGAGCCGGCTCCCGAGCCCGACCAGGGGTCGGTGTGGCGCAGCCTGGCCGACGGAGCGAGGGCGGCGATGCGTACGCCGGGGGTCGTTCCGGTCCTCGTCCCCATCACCGGCCTCGCCGCGACGGTCCTCCCGCTGGTCATGCTCGCTCTGCCCGTCGCCGGCCGAGAACGTGGTTGGAGCGCGGCCGAGACCGGCGTCGTCTCCGGCGCCTGGGTGGCCGGGGGACTGGTGGTGACACTCGCGGTCGCCCGCTGGGGAGCGCCGCGGGCGCGGGTCGCGGTCGCCGGCCCGGCACTGGCGGCCTGCGGCGTACTCCTTCTGGCCGTGCGCCCGGAGGTCGGCGCGGGAGTCGTCGCGATCGGCATCGTCGGGGTCGGCACCACCATGCTGACCAGCTACCTGTTCCCGACGTACGTGGCCCTCACACCACCCGAGATGCTGGCCCGATTCTCGAGCCTGACCCAGCTGGCCCAGGCGGGCCCGGTCCTGGTCGCGACGCCGCTGCTCGGCGTGGCGGCGGGGGTCGACGTACGCCTGGCTCTCGGGGTCATCGCGGTGCTCCTCCTCGCCACCGTGCCGGCTGCTGCCCGGGTCGCCCGGCTGCCGCGCCCGCCAGCCAGTGAACGCCAGCGGGTAACGGACACCGTCTCGCCTTGATACCCCTGGGGGTCTGATACACGGATGGCAAACCTGTTTCACTCGGGTGGGGGTAGATCTCCGGGTGATGTGAAGGAGCACGGTATGACGAACGTGAGCAGACGACGGCTGTTGGCCTCGGGTGGCGCGGCGGCGGCCGCGGGCGCGACCCTCCCGTTGTGGACGTGGGCGCCGAGCGCGTCGATCGCCGGGACGGGGGAGGGCCTCGATCCCGAGTACGTCTGGGACGTGCGTGCCGACCCGGTCATCGAACGCCTCTACGGCGAGGGCAAGGACAAGGTCGCCGAGGTCAACGAGATCCTCGAGACCTGGACGACCAACGACCAGCCGGTCCCCGACGGGCTCCCGTCCTACCTCGTCGACTTCATCGAGGAGGCGCGCCGGCTCCCGACATGGGCCGACCAGGGGAAGCTGCAGCTGGCAGGCACGTTCAACGAGGAGGAGTACGGCTTCTTCCTCGCGCTCCTCTACACCCTCGGCAGCGGCCTGATCAGCTGCGCGATCAAGCGCGAGGCGTGGTCGGTCTACTACTCCGCAGGCGGTGCGGACATGCGCGACCGGATCGCGAAGACGACCGTGCTGGGCTACGACGTGATGGATGCCCAGGGCTGGACCGCGTCGGGCCGGCTGATGGTCGACTCGGTCAAGACCAGGATGGTCCACGCGGCCGTACGCCACCTGCTGCCGCAGTCCCCGCACTGGACGCAGGTCGGGGCCGGCCAGGAGATCCCGATCAGCCAGGCCGACATCCTGGTCACCTTCCACAGCCTCGGCACCTGGGTGATGAAGAAGTTCACCGAGTGGAACATCGCGCCGACCAAGGAGCTCGCCGACGCGTTCCTGCACGCCTGGAACGTCGACCTCTACCTCCTCGGCGTGCAGGAGCAGTATCTGCCGAAGGACTGGGACGCGGCGTACGCGCAGTATGACCAGGTGATGGGTCCCGCCACCGGCGGCACCCGGGAGGGCGTCGAGCTCGCCCAGGCCCTGCTCGACGCCGTGATCGGCGAAGGCAACCCGCTGCTGCGCCACGAGCTCGAGTCGCTGGGCCGCTACGTCATCGGTGATGCGTACGCCGACATGATCGGCTTCGACAAGGACCCCGTGCTCGCGCCGGTCTGGGCCGGTGCGGTTCCGCTGCTGGTCACCTCCTACAACAGCACCGTCCCGAACATCCCGATCGTCTCCAACCTGCTGCCCGAGGCGGTGCACACCTTCATCAAGATCTACTTCTCGCCCGGTGACCCGGCGCCGATCACGCTGCCGTTGAGCAACCGTCCGGAGTGATCAGCACTAGGGTGACGGCGTGGATGCCCGTGAGCTCGCCGATGCCCTTCCCGACGGAGTCGTGGTCGCCGACGGCAACGGCACGGTCGTCCTGGTCTCCGCCATGGCCGGGCGGATGCTCGGCGTGGATCCGGGCGCGAGCGTCGGGCAGACGCTGGATGACGTACTCACGCTGAGGAACACCGAGGGCGAGTCCTGGGTCGAGCTCAACCGGCCCTACGCGAACCTCCGGACCGTCATCGGCACCCCGGAGCAGGCCTGGCTGCTGCCAGATGGCACCGAGGCGCTCGTCGCCTCGACGATTCGGCGCCCGAGCCTCACCGAGGATGTCGCCCAGGTCTCGATCTCGCTTCGCTCGGGCCGGGGCCGCGAGCGCCTCGACCGCGAGCGGTCCGACCTCGTCGCCACCGTCGCTCACGAGCTCCGCTCGCCGCTGACCGGGGTCAAGGGCTTCGTCCAGGCGCTCCTGAACCGCTGGGACAAGCTCAACGACGAGCAGAAGAAGCTGATGCTCAAGACCGTCGCCTCCGACTCCGACCGGCTCTCCCGGCTGATCGCCGAGCTCCTCGACGTGGCCCGGATCGACACCGGCCGCCTGCAGCTCTACCCGCGCGCCAGCGACGCGACGGTCCTGGTCACCCGCGTGGTCGAGTCCGTACGCTCGGCCACCTCGAGACCGATCGAGCTCCACATCGATGCCGGGACCGATGACGAGCTGGAGATCCACGCCGACCCGGACAAGTTCACCCAGGTCGTCACCAACCTCGTCGAGAATGCCGTACGTCACGGCGACGGCGTCGTCACCGTGAGCCTCGGCATCCGGCCCGACGAGCCGGACCAGGTCCTGCTCGTCGTCGAGGACCACGGCGAGGGCATCCCCGGCGAGCTGCGCCAGCGCGTGTTCACGAAGTTCTGGAAGCACGGCGCCCGCGGCGGCTCAGGCCTGGGCCTCTACATCGTGGGAGGCCTGACCGCCGCCCACGGCGGCTCGGTCACCATCCTCGACGCCGACCGCGGCGGCGCCCGCATCGAGGTCTTCTGGCCAACACCCCCACCCGCGTAGTCGTGGGGGAGAGCACAGGATGCGTGGGGTGAGCCTGCCCAACTGCTCACCGGTTCGCGCGACGGGCTCCGGGATTCCTAGACTGTGGTCACACACTCGAAGCGACGAAGGCCAGTGATGTCCGGTCCCAACACCGACTATGACCCGGTAGAGGTCACCCCCTTGAAGGCTGAGGAGGTCGAGGCCGCGCGCGATGCTGCGCTGAGCGCCATCGACGCCGCGAGCAGTCTCGAGGAGCTCAAGCAGACACGGCTCGACCACGCCGGCGACCGTTCGCCGCTGGCGCTTGCCAACCGTGAGATCGGCGCGCTGCCGCCGGCCGCGCGCAAGGAGGCCGGCCAGCGGGTCGGAAAGGCGCGTGGCGCGGTCAACCAGGCGCTCGCGAAGCGACAGGCGGTGCTCGAGGAGGAGCACGAGGCCCGGATGCTGGTCGAGGAGACCGTCGACGTGACGCTCCCGACCGA
>NZ_JBOHDN010000152.1:0-23467 GCF_050699375.1 Nocardioides sp.
GACCCCATCTGGGTCGGCGGCCGTTCGCATCGTCGCGCCCGATCTGGTGCGGCGTACCCCTGCCTGATCCGGCTACGAATAGTCTGAGCGCATGACACGCACCCGCGCCTTCTCGGGCGCCATGACCGGCGCGGCCCTGATCGCGCTGTCGCTCGCCCTGACGGCCTGCGGCGGCTCGGAGAAGGACTACGTGCAGGAGAAGACGGTCGAGCGGATCGCGACCGAGCAGCTCACCAACGCCATCGGCGTCACTCCCGAGGACCTCGACTGCCCCGGTGACCTCGAGGGCAAGGTCGGCACGGAGATGACCTGTGTCCTCACCTCCGAGGGCGAGGAGTACGACGCGATCATCACCGTCGACGAGGTCGATGGCGGCCGGGTCCACTTCCAGATCGACGTTCCCCCGAACGCCGAGGATTAGGCGCGCAGAGGCCCCGGACCCGATAGCATTTTGATTCGTGTCCCCTCATGCTCGGCAGTTCTTCGACCATGTCGCGCGCGTTTGTGACGGTACGCCCTACAAGGCGACCGAGACGGCGCGCGGTTTCGACGTGGAGATCGACCTGAGCGCGCCGCAGTGGCGCTCCAAGCTGCAGGGCGCCCAGCTGAGCTGGGTCTTCACCTACCACGTCTCGACACCGTCGCGGAACTCGTACGCGATCATCGAGGACACCCGCAGCATCGTCTGGTTCGGCGACGTGCCGCACACCCAGAAGACCGGCGTACGCCGCATCGAGGCCAACGACGAGCAGACCGACCAGGGCGTGTGGACCGTGCACGACCCCGAGTCCGTCCCTGACCTGGACCAATACCGCTTCGACGCCGAGGAGGGACGCACCCTGATCACCAGCGTCGCCCGGCTCTACGCGCTCCAGCAGCGCGCCGCGCGACACGAGGGCCTCGGCTACTCCGTCGCGGTGGGGCTGGTCGTGACGCTCTCGGTGATCGCGACCGTCATCGGCGTCGCGGTGATCCTCAGCCTGATGGGCACCTTCGACACGTCCATGTGACGACCCGTCTCAACAGCCCTTTCCCGACGACCAGGCCCTAACAGCCTGGGACCTGACGAACCCGTACCAAACCGCCTTATGTGATGCTGGCCCCCATGGATCCCATCCGTGAGGCGCAACGGCAGTGGATCACGCACGGTTGGGAAGCCGCCGCCGACGGGATGGCGCTGGTGACCTCGCTCGTACGCGTTCACCAGCTCGTCATGGAGCGCATCGACGCCGCATTGCGCCCCCACGACCTCTCCTTCGCGCGCTACGAGGTGCTCCGGCTCCTCTCCTTCACCCACGACGGCCAGCTTCCGATGGCCAAGCTCGGCTCCCGCCTCCAGGTCCACCCCGCGTCGGTCACGAGCGCAGTCGCCCGGCTGGAGAAGCAGGGTCTCGTACGCCGCACCCGCTCCGACATCGACCGGCGCGTGGTCCTCGCCGCCATCACCGATGCCGGCCGTGATGCGGTCGAGTCCGCCACGGTCGCACTCAACACCGAGGTCTTCGAGAAGCCGGGGATCGAGGACGTACGCGATCTGACCGCACGGCTCGGTCAGCTGCGGTCGGCAGCGGGAGATCTGGTCGACTAGATCGGCTCGGACTGGCGAGTAGGTACGAGACGACCTATCCTGGAATTACTTGGACGTCCAACTATCTGCCCAACCTACCTGCGGAGCATGCCGTATGACCGACCTCCACATCCCCCAGCACCATGTGCGGATCGTGACCGCGAGCAGCCTTTTCGACGGGCATGACGCGGCGATCAACATCATGCGCCGAATCTTCCAGGCGCAGGGGTGCGAGGTGATCCATCTCGGCCACAACCGCTCGGTGACCGAGATCGCCGACGCCGCCGTCCAGGAGGACGCCCACTGCGTGGCCGTCTCGTCCTACCAGGGCGGCCATGTGGAGTTCTTCGAGTATCTGGTCACCGCGCTCAAGGACCGCGGCGCCGGCCACGTCAAGGTGGTAGGCGGAGGCGGCGGCGTGATCGTGCCTTACGAGATCGAGCGGCTGGCCAACTCCGGTGTCAAGATCTTCTCCCCCGAGGAGGGCCAGCGGATGGGGCTCCCGGGGATGATCAACTCGGTCGTCCGCGACATCGACCACGATCTGTGGCCGACCTTCCACGTCACCGCCAACGGCGTGATCGCCGGCTACGGCCACTCCATCGGGCGCGCGGTCACCGGCGCCGAGCAGGGCCGGCTCCCCGAGGACTTCCGGGCCCGCCTGGGCGAGGCCGACCAGGCGGTCGTGCTCGGTGTCACCGGCACCGGCGGCTCCGGCAAGTCCTCGCTCACCGACGAGCTGGTCCGGCGCCTGCGCAACGACCAGGAGGACAAGATCCGCATCGGCGTGCTCGCGATCGACCCGACCAGGCGTCGCGGCGGCGGTGCGCTGCTCGGCGACCGGATCCGGATGAACTCGCTGGCCGCGATCACCGACGGCGGCTCGACCACGTTCTACCGCTCGCTGGCGACCCGTGGCGGCCATGAGGTGCCCGAGCACTTCGCCGAGGTGCTCGCGGTGATGAAGGCCGCCGTCGACCTGGTGATCGTCGAGACGCCCGGCATCGGCCAGGGCGACACCGGGATCAGCGACTTCGTGGACGTCTCGCTCTACGTGATGACGCCGGAGTTCGGCGCCGCGAGCCAGCTCGAGAAGATCGACATGCTCGACTTCGCCGACGTGGTGGCGATCAACAAGTTCGAGCGGCGCGGGGCCAAGGACGCACTGCGCGACGTCTCCCGCCAGCTCGTCCGCAACCGGGAGGCGTTCACCTCCTCCCCCGACGACATGCCGGTCTTCGGCACCTCGGCCGCGGCCTTCGACGACGACGGCGTCACCGCGCTCTACCAGCACCTGCGCGGGCTGCTCGCCGAAGCGGGGCTCGCGGTGAGCGAGGGCGTGCTCCCCCGGGTCGAGACCCGGCACTCCACCGGCCTGCACCCGATCATCCCCGACCGGCGCGTCCGCTACCTGGCCGACATCGCGGGCGACGTACGCGACTATCACGCCGAGACCGCCGAGATCGTGGCCGCGGCGCGGAAGGAGCAGGCGTACGAGATCGTGGCAGCGGACCATCCCGAGCTCGAGTTCCCTGCCAGCGAACTCCCCGATGACCTGCGCGAACAGCTGGCCTCGTGGCAGGAGACGAAGGCGGCGTACGCCGCCGACGACAGCGGCCGCACCTCGCTGGCGGGCAACTACATCCCGCGAGTGGCGACCCCTGGCTACACCGACCGCGGCGAGCTGGCCGGGTTCCTGCGCAGGGAGAACCTCCCCGGCTTCTTCCCCTACACATCGGGCGTTTTCCCCTACAAGCGGGCCAACGAGGACCCGGCCCGGATGTTCGCCGGAGAGGGCGACCCGTTCCGGACCAACCGACGCTTCAAGCTGCTCTCCGAGGGCCAGCCCGCGACCCGCCTCTCGACCGCGTTCGACTCGGTGACGCTCTACGGCCGCGACCCCGGCGTACGTCCCGACATCTACGGCAAGGTCGGCACCTCCGGCGTCTCGGTGGCGACTTTCGACGATATGAGAACCCTGTTCGAAGGGTTCGATCTGCTCGCTCCGACGACGAGCGTCTCGATGACGATCAACGGGCCCGCGCCGACGATCCTGGCCTTCTTCCTCAACACCGTGATCGACCAGGCGCGCGAGCGTGGCGTGGACCCGGTCAAGGCGCTGCAGACGGTCCGCGGAACCGTGCAGGCCGACATCCTCAAGGAGGACCAGGGCCAGAACACCTGCCTGTTCTCCACGGAGTTCTCGCTGCGCTGCATGGCCGACATCCAGGAGTGGTTCATCGAGAACGGCGTACGCAACTTCTACTCCGTCTCGATCTCCGGCTATCACATCGCCGAGGCCGGTGCGAACCCCATCTCGCAGCTCGCCTTCACGCTCGCCAACGGCTTCACCTACGTAGAGTCCTACCTGGCCCGTGGCATGGACATCGACGACTTCGCGCCCAACCTGTCCTTCTTCTTCTCCAACGGGATGGACCCCGAATACTCGGTCATCGGCCGGGTCGCTCGCCGGATCTGGGCGGTCGCGATGCGGGACCGCTACGGCGCCTCTGAGCGCGCCCAGAAGCTGAAGTACCACATCCAGACCTCGGGCCGGTCCCTGCACGCGCAGGAGATGGACTTCAACGACATCCGCACCACGCTGCAGGCGCTGATCGCGATCTACGACAACGCCCAGTCGCTGCACACCAACGCCTTCGACGAGGCGGTGACGACGCCCTCGGCGGAGTCGGTGCGCCGGGCGCTGGCGATCCAGCTGATCATCAACCGCGAGTGGGGGCTGGCGTTCAACGAGAACCCGCTCCAGGGCTCCTACATCATCGACGAGCTCACCGATCTCGTGGAGGAAGCCGTGCTCAAGGAGTTCGACCGGATCTCCGAGCGCGGTGGTGTGCTCGGCGCGATGGAGACCGGCTACCAGCGCGGCAAGATCCAGGACGAGTCGATGCTCTAC
This sequence comes from Nocardioides sp., assembly GCF_050699375.1. GTDB lineage: Bacteria > Actinomycetota > Actinomycetes > Propionibacteriales > Nocardioidaceae > Nocardioides. The sequence continues at coordinate 4,482 of NZ_JBOHDN010000152.1, forward strand.
GAGCACCGCAAGCACGACGGCACGCTGCCGCTCATCGGGGTCAACACCTTCGTACGTGACACGAACGGCGAGCCGCCGGCGCCCGTCGAGCTCGCTCGCGCCACCGAGAAGGAGAAGAAGTCCCAGCTCGACCGCGTCCACGACTTCCAGGCCGCCCACGCCGCGGAGGCAGAGGCCGCGATCGTACGTCTCAAGCAGGCCGCCACCTCCGAGGAGAACATCTTCGCCGCGCTCATGGATGCGGCTCGGGTGTGCTCGCTCGGTCAGGTCACCGAGGCGTTCTTCGAGGTCGGCGGGCAGTACCGCAGGAACGTCTGAGGTATCCCGCCAGGCGGCGGTCTGATCCGCGTGCACGATGAACGAGCGCAGCCACCCCTGCGATGTCACCCCTTGCTGTGGGCTCCGGTCATCAGGGCCGCGAGATCCTCCGGCTCCAGGAACGACGGCGGGGGCGGCGGGCCCCACCTGAAGAGCCCGGCTGCGCCTTCGAGGACCTCCGGCTCCCAGATCTCGTCCTCGGGGATGCAGTCCATGTCGGAGAAGTACTCCGAGAAGTTGCCGGCCGGGTCCTTGAGATACCAGAAGAAGTTCGAGCCGGCGTGGTGACGGCCCAGGCCCCACACGTGGCGTTCGGGAGCACCTTCCAGCATGGCGTGCGCCCCGCGGCCGACGTCATCGATGTCGTCGACCTGCCAGCTGGTGTGGTGCAGGTAGTTGACCGGCGACTGCAACGCCAGGAAGTTGTGATGGTCGGTCGAGCAGCGCATGAAGGCGCCCTTGTCACCGATGTGGTCGGAGACCTTGAAACCCAGCCCGTCCACGAAGAAGCGCATCGTCGCGGCGAGATCGGTGGTGCCGGCGACCGCGTGCCCCAGCCGGCGTGGCCGGACCGGTTCGGTACGCAGCACCCCGGGCGCGCGCCCGCGACGCTCGATCCGGCCCGGCCCGTTGTAGGGCGTGGCCGGTTGCGGCTCCTGCCGCAACCGAGGAAGGACACGGACGCGGACCGAGAAGCCGCTGACCGGTTCGGTCGTAAGCAGCGCCTCGCCGTCGAGGGATGACGAGTGCCCGAGACGCTGCAACGACGCGGCGATCCGGGCAAGGTCGTCTGGTTCGTCAGCGGCCACACCCAGCTCGACGAGCCGGCGGGAGGGGGCGCGAACGATCCCCAGCTGGTTGCCGCCGTCTCGGGTGGCCAACATCGTCGAACCGCTCGCCTGGAGTCCGAAGTCGGTGTAGTAGGACGTGGTCGCGGCGACGTCAGGGACGCCCATCACCACGTGGCTGAGACGGTGCAGGCTCATCGCGGCTCACGCCCTTCCGGCGCCACCACGAAGCGCTGACGCAGCTCGCCGATCCCCTCGACGGCGCTCACCAGGGTCTGGCCGGCTTCGACGAAGCGCTGCGGGTCACGGCCGAGACCGACTCCCTCAGGCGTACCGGTGAAGATCAGGTCGCCCGGGTAGAGGGTGACGATCTTCGACAGCTCGGCCACCAGCCGAGGGATCGGGACGATCAGGTTGTTGGTGCGACCGAGCTGGACGTTCTCCCCGTCCAGGTCGCAGCGCAGCTCGAGGTCCTCCGGGTCGGGCAGCTCGTCGGCGGTGACGAGCCACGGCCCGGTCGGGGAGAAGCCGGGGAAGGACTTCCCGAGACCGAACTGAGGTGCCGGGCCGCTGAGCTGGGTGATCCGCTCGGAGATGTCCTGGCCGACGGTGAGCCCGGCGATGTGGTCCCAGGCGTCCTCCTCGGTGACGTTGCTGGTGGTGCGGCCGATCACCGCCACCACCTCGACCTCCCAGTCGGTGTTGCCGCCCTCGGGGAGCGTGACCTCGGTGACCGGGCCGGTCAGGCTGCTGACGAACTTCGGGAAGACCGGCGGCAGACCGGTGGGGGGCTCGAAACCGGACTCGGCGGCGTGCGCGGTGTAGTTGAGCCCGATCGCGAAGATCTGGCGGGGCTCCGGTGAGGGGGCCCCGAGCTCGGTGGTGTCGAATCCGACGGCGTCCTCCGGAGTGTCGGTCCGCGCGCTCAGCGCCCAGTCGGAGAACGCGGGCCAGTCGGCGAAGAGGCTGGCCGGATCGGGTCCGAACCGCCCGTCGCTGGCCTTGTGGACGTCAACGGCTCGCGGCTCGGTGGTGTTGCCGGTGTCGTCGGTGGTGATCAGGACGGCGCGTCCGTCCAGGTTTGCGAGCTTCATGGTGACTCCTTCGTGGATGGTCAGGGGCGGTCGAGGACTGCGCGGAGCGCGCGTTCGAGATCTCCGGCGGGGTTGTCGGTGACCCGGTCGGCCCGCCAGGCCACATGCTGGTCGGGACGTACGAGGATGGCGCCGGTCTCGCCGATCTCGCGACGCGCTGCCCACTCGCCGGTCGGGTCGGCGTACTCGCACCCGGGGCCGATCGGCTTGACGCTGATCCGGACGCCCAGGTTCGCCGCCACCTTCTCGGCCGCGTCGGCCCAGGCTTCTCCGCCCACCCCGGTGAGCAGGGTGATCTCTCCGCGGCCGGCGAGGTCCAGCGTCGAGAGCCTGACCCGGTCCTTCTCGACCCACGCGTGCGGCAGCCGCGCGCCGGGGTGGGTGGTCGGGTGATGGTAGAGCTCCGGGTCCCGCTCGGGCTCGGGCCACGGTGTCCCGTCGTCGCGGATCGAGCCGGAGGCGTACCGCTGGTCGAGCTCCACGCCGTGGGCGTTGAACTGGTAGTTCTGCAGGCGTACGGCATCGGCGAGCTGTCGGCGCCGCTCCTCGCCCACCGGGCCGGCGGCGCGTAGACCGTCGAGCGCACGCTGACCGTCCTCGGCGCTCTGCCCCGGCTCGAACCCGAGCGCCTGGGAGATCGGCAACATGTCCTGCACGCTCTTGAGGGCGCGGTCGACGACCTGCCTCCCGACCGGCCGGCGCTCGTCGTGATAGCTGTCGAGGAGCTCCTCGCCGGCGTCACCGCGAAGCACCATGGCCAGCTTCCAGGCCAGGTTGTACGCGTCCTGCACCGAGGTGTTGGTGCCCAGCCCGTTGGCCGGCGGGTGCCGGTGGGCGGCGTCGCCCGCGAGGAACGCGCGACCGATCCGGTAGCGCTCCGCGACCAGGTGGTTGATCTGCCACAGGCTGGTCGCCTTGATCTTGATCTTCACATCGGGATCTCCGATGGTGGCCCGGGCCCGGGCGACGACGGCCTCCTCGGAGAGGTCGGGCTCGCCGTCGGCGGGGTCGTACATGAAGAGCAGGACCCACTCCGTCCAGGGCTTCACGCAGATCCAGGTGCCCGAGCCGACCCAGTAGTCGTTGCCGGGCTGGCACATCCAGTAGAGGGTGCCCGGCCGGTAGGCGGTGTAGTCGGTGAGGTCGGCCTCGAGCCACACGTTGGCGGCGGCCCCCAACCCCGTCTCGCCGTCCATCACGAACCCGAGCTGCTCGGCGACGGTCGATCGACCTCCGTCGGCGCCCACGACGTACTTGGCCCGGATGGTCTCGGTCCGGCCGTCCTCCCGGTGGCGGACCGTGGCGGTGACGCCGTCCGGGTCCTGGCTCACCTCGACCAGCTCGGTGGAGAAGCGCAGATCGGCGCCGAGGCGCTCGGCACCTGTCCTCAGCACCGGCTCGAGGATGTGCTGGGGGATGTTGCACATCGCGCTCGGGCTCGCCTGGTCGTAGTCGGCGCGACGCTCGGGGCCGCTGCCCCAGGTGAGCAGGCGGGCGATCTCCGAGTCGGCGAAGCTGGTGGCCCAGACGTTGTTGCCCATCAGCTCGTTGGGCGTCGCGACCTCGCGGACCGCCTCCTCCAGACCGAGATCGCGGAAGACCTCCATCGTGCGCTGGTTGGTGATGTGCGCACGGGGCGAGTGCGCGGTGCCGGAGTACTTCGTCACCGTGATCGCATCGACACCGTACGCAGCCAGCAGGGCCGCCATGCTCAGGCCCGCCGGGCCGGCGCCGACGACCAGGACGTCGGTGGTGAGATCCGTGGACGTCATGACGATGCCAACCAGGGGTAGCGCTCGGTGTCCGCACCGGCATAGTCCGGATCAAGATAGACGAACAGGCGGTGGATCCGGCCGCCGCGGATCTCCATCACGTCGCACCAGCGGCCCGCGTGCGTCACGCCGGCCCGGAACTCGGTGCCGTCGGTGGTGGTGCCGGCCGAGGTGCCCTCGACGACGACGGTGTCGCCGCCGACCAGGTAGTTGAAGTACGCATAGTCGTGCTTGATCCCACCGAGCAGCGAGCCGACCTTGGCGAACGCCTCCCGGACCGCCTCGATCCCGTCGACGATCCCGATCTTCGGGAAGTAGAGCTGGATGTGCTCGTCGAAGAGCTCGAAGAAGTCCTCACCTCGATCGAGCCGCTTCAGATACTCCAGGGCGAGGGCCTTGCGCGCCTCGTCCGTCATTGCCTCGGTCATGTCCAGACCCCTTTCGATCGTTGGTGACCGTCATCACAGTCTGCCCCTTTATGATCGAGCAAACAAGAGATATTCGAAAATATCTGTATATTCGCGTCATGGTAGGGTGCTCGTATGGCAAGTCGACCGCGAGCAAGCACCGAGGAGGTCTACGCCCGCGTCCGCGCCGACGTGCTCGGCGGGGTCTATGCCCCCGGTGAGCGGCTGAAGTCGACGCCGCTGTGCGAGGCGTACGGCGCCAGCGTCAGCGTCATCCGCGAGGCCCTCTCCCGGCTCACCGAGCAAGGGCTGGTCGAGTCCGAGCCACGGATCGGGTTCCGTGTTCGCCAGGTGAGCGTCGATGACCTGCGTCAGCTGACCAGCGCCCGCATCGACATCGAGTCGCTCGCGCTGCGCTACTCGATCGAGCGTGGCGACATGACCTGGGAGTCCGAGGTCGTGGCCGCCCACCACCGGATGGAGCGTACGCCGATGCTCGCCGAGCAGGCGACGCCCTGCATCTCCGACGAGTGGGCGGCAGCCCACGCCTGCTTCCATGGTGCGCTGCTGGACGGCGCCGGCAACTCGTGGCTGCTCGGCATGGCCGCCACGCTGCGGAACGCCGGCGAGTTCTACCGGCGCTGGTCGCAGGTCCACGAGCCCGATCGGGACGTGACCGGCGAGCACCGGGAGATCCTGGAGGCCACGCTCGCCCGGGATGCCGACCGAGCGGCACGAGCGCTCGCACGGCACTATCAGCACACCGCCGACATCCTCGAGCGAGCCCTCACCGAACGAGCCGCGGCCCAGCACAGCTGACCCGCGGGACGAGAAGGAGATCATCGAACCTGTGCGGATCGTCAGCCTGGTCCCCTCGATCACCGAGGCGCTGGCCTCGGTACGCCCGGACGCGCTGGTCGGTGCCACCGACTGGTGCACCCACCCGGCCGACCTCGAGGTCACCCGCGTTCGCGGCACCAAGAACCCGAACCTCGCGCGCGTGCGCGAGCTCCAGCCGGACCTGGTGATCGCCAACAAGGAGGAGAACCGCGAGCTCGACGTCCGCCGGCTGCGCGAGGCCGGCATCCGGGTCGAGGTCACCGAGATCGAGACCGTCCCGGAGGCGGTCGCGACCTACGAACGACTCTTCGACGACGTGCTCGGCTGGGACCACCCGGACTGGCTCGCGGAGGCCCGAGAGCTGTGGTGCGGGCCGCTCCCCCCGGTCACCCGCCGGGTGGCGGTGCCGATCTGGCGAGACCCGTGGATGGTGGTCGGCTCACGGACCTTCACCGGCGACCTGCTGCGCCGGCTGGGCTGGGAGAACGTCTTCGGCGACACTGCGCTCAACCCCGCCGGGGACCGCTATCCGCACGTCGACCTGGCCGAGGTGGACGAGGCCGGAGCCGACGTCGTGCTGCTGCCCGACGAGCCGTACGTCTTCACCGCCGAGGACGGGCCGGAGGCCTTCACGCGAACCCCGACCGACCTGGTCAGCGGGCGGCTGATCACCTGGTACGGCCCGAGTCTGGTCGACGCCCATCGGTGGGCAGCCGGCTGATCGCCGGCACCTGACCGGGGCCGTTCACGACGACCGAGAAGCGCCTCAGCCGGCAGCGAGGACCGCCAGGTCGCGTACGGCGTAGCGGTGGTGCTCGACCTCTTCCTCGAGCACGACCATGAGGCAGTGCCGCACGTCGTAGTCGGCCTCCTGGTCGTTGCCGATCGGCTTGCGTGCGCAGACACGATCGAGCTCGTCGTCGGCGAGCGCGTCGACGCACCGGCGCATCGTGGCCATCCGGGCCAGCCGGGGCTCGAGCACGTCGTCCAGGCTCGCCTCCGCGTCACGGGTGAGTCCCAGCTCGCCGGTCGGGTCCTCGCCGTAGCCGAGCGGATGGTAGGGCGAGTCCTCCTCCAGCACCGGGTAGCCGAGCCACTTGTCGCTGGCGAAGAGCAGGTGGCGGAGCGTCTCCACGAAGGACCACTCGTCGTCGACCCGCTCGTGCAGCAGCTCCTCCGGCAGGCCACGAGCGCGCTCGACCGTCAGCGCCCACTGGGCCTCGATGGCATCCCAGGTAGCGCGGTAGTCGTCCGCCGTCCTGGCCTCGCGGGCCAGCACGCGGTTCGGGTGGGCGCGGTCGAGCTCGGCGGTGACGTACGCCGTGACGTCGACGTCGTTGACCACGACCCGGCCGAACTCACCACCGAGGTAGACATCGCTGCCGTAGGCGTCGACGACCTTCAGCCGGCTCTCGAACCAGCAGTCACGGATCTCCAGTCCACTGATGTCGCTCTGCCTGATCTGTGCGCCGCGGAACTGGTCGGTATCGACGAACTCGGCAGTCTTCGTCTGCTCGGAGGGCATATTCCATCCTCTGCCGCCCCGCGGAGTTGGTCAACGGCTTACCCGAAGGCGGGCTTCTCCTTGGCCAGGAACGCGCGTACGCCCTCCTTGAAGTCCTCGCCGGTGTAGACCTCGCGCAGCAGGTCCTCATCACCTTCCGGCGAGGCCTCGGCGCGGTGGGCGAAGGCGGCGAGCTGGGACTTGGTTGCCCGGACGGTCACTCGCGAGAGCGGCAGGATCCCCTCGACGAGCGCGTCGACCTCATCAGCCAGCGAGTCGGTGACGGCGGTCAGCGCGCCGGTCGCGTAGGCACGGTCCGCGCCGACCAGCCGGGCGGCGAGCAGCATCTCGCGCACGACCGGCTCGCCGAAGACGGCCGCGGCGCGGTAGACGATGGAGGCCGCGAGCGCATTCCCGAGCGTCTTCGCGATCGGGTAGCCGAAGCGGGAGTGGGGGGTCGCGACCCTCAGGTCGCAATGGGTCGCCACCGCGAGCCCGCCGCCGACGCAGACTCCGTCGATGGCGGCGATGGTGACCTGCGGCAGCGCGTACAGCTTCTCGAGCAGTGCTCGGATCCAGTCCTCGTAGTCCACCGCGTCGCGCGCGAGGAAGTCGGAGATCTCGTTGCCGGCGGCGAACGCCCGCCCGCCGGCGCCGGTCAGCACCAGCACCTTCACCGACTCGTCTGCCGCGAGCTCGTCGCACAGGGCGTGCAGCGCGCCGTACATCTCGGCGGTGAAGGCGTTGTGCTTCTGCGGCCGGTTGAAGGTCACCTGTACGACGCCGGGGCGCCGTTCTACTACCAAGTCCTCGCTCACGGGAACCGAGCGTAGGGCACCTTGCCGGGTGCCCTACGCCGGCACTCATCAGATGAGCGGCTCGACCTGCTCGGTGTAGATCTTCTCCAGGGCCGTCTTCAGGCTGTCCATCTCGGCCTGCACGTCCTTGTTCTCTGTGAGGATCGAGGCCATGTGGTTGGCCATCTCCAGGTCCCCACCGGGCAGGAAGACACGCGCGTAGTCCTGGGAACGGGTGTTGGGGAGCTGGTCGATCGCGACCTGGGCCTGCGGCGTCTTCTTGAGGATCGCGGCCGGGTCGGCCGACTTACGGATCGGCACGTAGCCGGTCGCCTCGGAGAACTTGATCGCCTGCTCCGGCTCGGTGAGGAACTTGATGAACGTGCCCGCGGCGAGCTGCCGCTCCGGGCTGATGTCCTTCGGGATGCCGACGCCCGACCCGCCCGTCGGGCAGATCTTCTCGGTCTCGACGGTCCCGGCGGGCAGCGGTGCGACGCCGACGTCGAACTTCGCCGAGGTGATCGCGGTGATCAGGTCACCGGTCGAGCCGACCGTGACGCTGGCGACCCCGGCGGCGAAGTCCTGGATCTGGTCGACCCCGGCCACCCCCGCGATCTTGTCCTTGTAGACCCAGTCCTTGAGGAAGGAGAGCGCCTCGACCGACTCCTTGGAGCTGCAGGTGATGTCGAAGGACTCCTCCTTGGACCAGCCGCCGCCCCAGCCCCACAGGTTGTTCTGCAGGGTCCACCCGGCGTACCCCGCCAGGGCCGGGAACTGGAAGGCGAACTTCGCGCCGCTGGTGGAGGCGAGCTTGGTCTTCCACTCACCGAACTCCTCCCAGGTCGCCGGGCCCTCGTCCGGCAGTCCGGCCTTCTTCCAGTGCTCCTTGTTGTAGTAGAAGAGCGGCGTCGAGCGGGCCCACGGGACCGCCCAGTGGGCGTCGTCGTAGAGGTAGTCGCCCAGCAGCGAGTCGACGAAGTCGTCGGTCTCGAAGTCGAGCGCCTCGAAGAGCGAGTCGAGCGGGATGATCTGGTCGTTCATCTTGTAGCGGAACCACCACACGTCCGACAGGTTGATGATGTCGGGCAGGTCGCCGCCGGTCTGCGCGGTCTGGAACTTCTGCGCGATCTCCTCGTAGTCGGCGCCGGCCGTGACCAGCTTGACGGTGATGTCGGACTGGGAGGAGTTGAAGGCGTTGACCAGCTCGGTGCTGACCTTGATCGAGTCGCCCGGGTTGGAGGTCCAGAAGGTGATCTCCTTGGCCGGCTTCACGCCGCTGAAGTCGATCTGCTCGACCGTGCCGCCGGCCGGTCCGCCGCCGCTGGTGCTCGGTCCGCCGCCGCAGGCAGAGAGCGCCGCGGCGGAGATGCCGAGAGCGGAGAGTCCGAGGAAGCCTCGCCGGTCGAGAGAGATCCCCGAGCGTGGGATATGCAGGTTGTTCATTGGAGCATTCCTTCCCTTTCGTACCAACTGTGGGCCGTCAGCCTTTGACGCCGCCTTGGGTGAAGCCGTTGACGATGTGGCGCTGCAGCAGCGCGAAGACGGCGAGGATCGGCAGCAGCACCATCACGGTGCCGGCCATCAGGACCCCGAACGAGCTGGCCGCCGACTCGCTGTTCTGCAGCAGCGTCAGGCCTCGTGGCAGCGTCATCATCTCCGGATCGGTGATGATGATCAGCGGCCACAGATAGTCGTTCCACTCGTAGACGACGTTGACCAGGGCGACGGTCGCGATCGACGGCAGTGCCATCGGCACCACGCAGTGCCACAGCCGCCGCCAGTGTCCGGCGCCGTCGAGGTGGGCGGCCTCGAGCACCTCGTAGGGCAGCTGCATGAAGGACTGGCGCAGCAGGAACGTACCGAATCCGGTGCCGAGCCCCGGCAGGATGATCCCCCAGTAGGTGTTCTCGCCACCCAGGCCGCTGACGAAGACATAGTTGGGCAGCGCGGTGACCTGCGGCGGCACCATCATCGTCGCGAGCACACCCCAGAAGACGTACTTCTTGCCGGGGAACTCGCAGAAGACCAGGCCGTACGCCGTCAGGATGGCCAGCAGCACCTTCAGCCCCGCGCCGACGACCGTGACGATCCCGGAGTTGAGGAAGAGCCGGCCGAAGGGGACCTTCTGGGCCGCCTCGGAGTAGTTCTGCGGCTGCCAGACCTCGGGGAAGACGACGAGGTCGGTCGTCGCCAGGTCGCCGGCGCCCTTGAACGAGGCCAGGATCATGTAGCCCAGCGGCAGCACGACGATGAGCACCGCCAGCAGGAGCACCAGGTAGTCACGTACGGTCAGCGGCGTCAGCCGCACCCGGCGCGAGGGAGCGTTCGCGCTCATCTGTAGTGCACCCGCCTCTCCACGATGACCAGCTGGAACAGCGTGAGCAGCACGAGGATCGCGAAGAGCACCGTGGAGAGCATCGCCGAGTAGCCTGCCTGGCTCTGCTCCTTGAAGCCGGTCAGGTAGGCGTCGAAGATCAGCGTCCGCGCGCCGCGACCGAGCTTGTCCATCGCGATCAGCAGGTCGAAGGCCTGCAGGCTGCTGAGGATCGTGGTGACCATCAGGAAGAAGGTCGTCGGCGAGAGCAGCGGGACGGTCACCTTGAAGAACCGCTTGACCGGACCGGCGCCGTCGAGCTGGGCCGCCTCCATCAGGTCGAGCGGGACCGCCTGCAGGCCGGCGAGATAGACGACCGCGGCGTACCCGAGGTTCTTCCAGACGTAGACGATGATCACCATCGTCAGCGTCCACGGCGGGGAGTTGATCCACTCGGGGCTGCTCAGGCCGATGTCGCGCAGGATCGCGGAGAGCGCGCCGATGTTGGGGTCGAAGATGTAGAGCCAGGCCAGACCCACGCCGTAGCCGGAGAGGATGTACGGCGCGAAGACCGTGGCCTGCGCGATCCCTGCGCCCGGGAGCCTGCGGTTGAGCGCCAACGCGACACAGAGGCCCAGGACCAGCGTGATCCCGACCGTGGCGACGGTGAAGATCGCCGTCGTGGTCAGGACCTTGCTCGCCTCACCCGAGGAGAAGAAGTTGCGGTAGTTGCCCAGGCCGACGGGGGTCGCGTACTTCGAGCCCAGGGTCCAGTTGAGCGTCGAGTAGTAGATGTTCTGGAACAGCGGTCGATAGATGAAGACCGCGATCAGCGCGACGTTGGGGAGCACGAACGCGAGAAAGATCAGCCACTCCCGTATGCGTCTTCCCGAGAGTGCCTGACGAGGTCGCTTGATGGTGGCTGTCGCCATACCTGGCACGATCGGTGAGTCAAGCGGCTGGGTGGGACCCCGTCAAGAGTAAAACTCTCGGTCTCAAGATTTCGTTATCGGAAACAGACCGTGAACTCTTCACACTCAGAGTGGCCAGCGCCCCAGCGACGTGCTGCCGACGTTGCACCGGCCCCGTTCATGAGGGCCATGAAGGTTTCAACTCTCGTCACGAGCATTTCGGACTTGGTTGACCTATCATTGTTTTCGTATCTGTGGTGTCTGCGAGTGAAGGTGGGCGCATGCCTGAACGTCCCGACGACCATCCTGCGGTGGCTGATTTCGACCTGAGCAAGGTCCTTGCGTGTCTCGCCGAGACGAATCGCCGGTCGGTGATCGAAGCTCTCTACCACCAGCCCGATGGCCAAGAGCAGTTCTGCAGCGTCTTCGGGCTGCCGTGGGCGCCGTCGACGCGCACACACCACTTCCGGCTGATGCGCCGAGCGGGCCTGATCCACCAACGAGATGTCGGCAACGGACAGATGACGCAGTTGCGGCGCCTGGACATCGAGGAGGCCTACCCAGGTCTGCTCAAGTCCCTGTTCGGGCCGCGCCGGGTGCATCGCGAGACCGTCGCCTGACGGTCGTGATCCACCCGGCAGGGCCCGTGCAGATGCCTACCAGGTGACCGGCAGCGATGACGGGCGGTGCACCAGCACGCCCGTCTCCCACGGAATCTCCGACGCGTCCACGCCGAGCCTCATGTCGGGGAACCGTTCGAGGAGGACGCGCAGGATCGTGGTCAGTTCCAGTCGCGCCATGTTCGAGCCCATGCAGTGGTGCAGTCCGTACCCGAACTGCAGGTGAGGTGGGCCCTGACGCTCCAGATCTATCGCCAGGGGGTCGGGGAAGACGTCCTCGTCCCGGTTGGCGAGGTGGGTGTTGGCGTAGACCACGTCGCCAGGATGAATCTGCCCGCCAGACAGTTTCAGTGGCTGGGTCGCGATGCGTGGGAACGTGGAGACCTGCCCGAGCGGGCAGAGCCGAAGGAGCTCCTCGACCGCGCCGGGCACGCGGGCTTCAGGGTCCACGGCGAGATGATCCCAGAGGTCACGCTCGGCGAGGCAGATGTAGACCAGCTTGCCGAGTGTGGTGAGCACGTTCTGGTCGCCTCCGACCAGGGACCCGAGGAAGGTGGCTACGAGCTCGCTGGTCTCCAGCGGCGGGTCCACATGGGCAGCGTTGTCGATCATCGCACGTAACAAGCCGTCCTGGAGCGGCCGCCGTCCTTCGACGAGGTCTTCGAGATACCGATAGAGGGTCCAGAAGCTCTCCACCAGGTGGGGAACGTCGGCAGCAGAGGCCATCTGCATCTCGCGGGCGAGCGGGCGGATGGCGTCCAGGTCGCTGGGCGGCAGTCCGAGGAATGCGAAGTTGGTGCCGACGGTGACCGGGGAGAGCACCTGGGCCATCAGATCACCCTGCCGTACCCCGGCGAGCGTGATCTTCCCCAGATGCTCGTCGAGGACCTGATGGCACGCGGCGCCCACACGCTTGACTCCCTGACGGCTGTACGGGCCGGCGACGAACTGCTTCATTCGGCGGTGGTCAGGCAGGTCGAGGTTGAGCAACATCTCCGGCGGCATGGTCGTGGGCAACCACGACTCCCCACCTTCGCGATTGGTCTGGGCGCGGTGAAAGCTGGTGTCGGTCAGCACGGTCTTGACGTCGACGTAGGCGGTCACGTTCAGGGCGGTGTGACCGCTGGGGAGCCTGATCTCCTCAAAGCCCTGCCGCTGGGTGCCCAAAGGCGTGTACATGGGGCTGGTCTCCAAGCCGTGCGGTTGCTTGAAGGTGGGGGTGGAGTGCATGCGTCAGACCTCTTCCATGGCGGTTGCGTGAGCGGGTTGCGCGGAGAGGTCGGCGCGGGATCCTTCGGTCCGACGTGCGGCCGCGCGCAGGACGGTCACGGCGACGGTGATCAGCACGACAAGACCGGCCAGGCCGAGCGTGACGATGTGGAAGGCGTCAAGATAGACCTCCGGGTGGCCCGGCTGGCCCGCGGCCGTACGCGCGCCGGCATCGCCGGGCAGGTCGCGACCGATCAGTGCGCTGATGGCAAGGGCGTAGGCGGCCACGAAGAGGGCCTCGCTGCCGATGCGCCCGAAGTTGAGCAGTCCGGCCGCGGTCCCCGCCCGCTGGGCGGGTACGACCGACAGGGCGTGTCCGTCGACGAGGCCGATCGGCAGGCCGAAGCCTGCGCCGATCAGCAGCATCGGCACCACGAGAGCCGCGACGGGGCCCTCGGTCGAGAGCAACACCATCCCGGCCGCACCGACGGCCAGAAAGGCCAGGCTGGCGTAGATCACCCGTCCGATGGTGACCCAACCGGTGGTGGTGACGGCCCGGGAGACCAGCATCGGGGCGACCAGCACCGGCAGCGTCATGACGAGCATCAACGCGCCGGAGGTGCTCGCGTCCATGCCGCGCACCCCGGACAGGGCGCTGGGCAGGTAGGTGAGCAGGGTGACGAACCCGACCGACCCGGCGACGGGGACCAGGCAGGTGGCAAGGAACTCGCGATTGGCCAGCAGGCCCACATCCAGGATCGGGGCCTTCTCGCCCGGCTCTGCGGCTGCGGTGCGGATCGCGGGGATGGCAACCGACCCGAGGAGAGCAACCAGGACGAAGGCGGCCTGGATCGCGAAGACGCCGCGCCAGCCGACCAGGCCGATGACCCCACCCGAGATACTCGGCCCCAGAGCTAGGCCGAGGCCGTTGACGGTGCCGAAGAGGGCGAAGGCCTTGGTTCGCTGTGATCCCTCGAACAGATGTGAGATCAGGGCCGTGGACCCGGTGAGGATCGCTGCCGCGCCGACGCCGGCTATCAGGCGGGCGATGTCGAGGATCAGCAGCGACGGAGCGACGGCGCTCAGGGCACCACCTGCGACGACGAGGACAGAACCAGCGCGGAAGGCAGCACGGTAGCCGATGCGGTCCGAGACCGCGCCCCACACGAGGGCGAAGAGGGCGAAGGTCACGTTGAACCCGTTGACGGCCCATTGCAGGCCGGCCTCGTTCGTCCCCAGGTCCTGGGAGATGAGCGGGAGGGCGATCGCGGTGCCGGCGATGGACAAGGGCGTGACGAACTGTGCAAGCAGGAGCACGGGCAACGTAGCGCGGGAGGTCTGCGACGAGTCCATGGGTCACCTTCTTCCGAGAGATACGAGAAATTACGTACCTATGACACAGTTCGTTGCATGCCCTGTCAAGACGAGAGCCACTACCCCGACCCGGACGTCCTGATCGTCGGAGGTGGGCCGGTGGGGATGCTGTGCGCCGCTGAGCTGGCCGACTACGGCGTCAGCGTCATGCTGACCGAGCCCCGGACGGGTAGCGATCGTCGTCCCCGCGCGGGGACGATCCACTCGCGGACCCTCTCGCTCCTTGCCCGGCGCGGCTACCTGCGGGAGAGCGACAGCGCGACACAAGAAGGCGAGGTACGCACCGGGTTCCAGTTCGCGGGAAGGCCCGTGCTCGAGATCACAGCTCCGGCCGTCGAGCCGGGGCCCATCGCGGGGATCCCGCAGTGGCGCCTCGAGGAGCTGTTCGAGGACCTGGCCATACGACGGGGCGCCAATGTCCGACGAGGTACCCGCGCAGTCGACATCGACGCCTCTGCCTCGAGACCGCGAGTGAGGATCGAGACAGAGGAAGGCCGCCCGGAACAGCTTCAGGTGCCGTGGGTCATCGGTGCTGACGGGGCACGCAGTCTCGTCGCCGGCCGGGGTGACTTCCATCGGGTCGAATATCCGGCGACCATGCAAGCGATCTCCGGACTGGCACGCCCGGTCCGCGGCGAGAGCCTGCCGCACGGGTGGCATCAGACCCCCCGAGGCTGGCTGATGAGCAACCCGGCCGGCACGGACCCGTGGCGCATCATCCCCATGGACTTCACCGGGCCTGCCGCGGACCGCCGCAAGGCACCGACCGTCAGCGAGTATCGAGCGCTCCTGGACGCTGTCCTCGCGCGGCCGGTGCAGATCAGCGACATCCATGCCCTGACCCGCTTCAGCGACTACGGGCGATATCACGAGACGATGCGCGAAGGCCGACTGATGATCGTCGGCGACGCGGCCCACGTGCACTACCCCCTGGGCGGCCAAGGACTGAACGTCGGCATCCACGACGCGATCAGCCTGTGCTGGCGACTCGCAGACGTTGTGAGAGGTCACGCACCAGCCACCGTTCTCGACGACTTCAGCAACGAACGCACCGAGGTTGCCGCGGATGTCGTCGCCAACACAGTCCTCCAGGCACAGATGATGAACCCTGAGCGTTCGCAGCTGACCCGAGCGGTCAACCACCTCATCGGAGGTGCGGACCTGCAGCGACTCATGGGTGAGATGGTTTCCCAGCAGCGCCAGCCGGTCGCCTTCCAACCTGACCTCCGAGTGTCCAGCCCGGGACAACCGGAGACCACACTCGTGCGGCTCCTTCGCGAGGGGAGACATGTGGCGCTGCGGCGTGCCGACGCACGTGGCGCCGACACGCCGCACGGGCTCGGGCAGCTGCCACCGCAAACCCGGGTGGTCGTCGCTGATCTCACGCCGCCGCCGATCTGGCAGGCCGCGCTCGTGCGACCGGACGGCTACATCGACAGGCTCAATTGAGCCTCCGGTGCGACCAGCTCGCCGAGGCGGGCGACGGTGGTGACATTGTCGATGTGCTGGATCGCCGCCCAGCCCTCAGCACGGGCGGCCGCACAGTTCTCCGCGAGGTCGTCGATGAGCACGCAGTCCGCCATATCGACGGCATTGCGGCTGGCAGCCAGCGCGAAGATCGCCGGATCCGGCTTGCGCATGTTCACCTTGCAGGAGTCGACCACGTCGTCGACGACACCTTCCAGATCCACCATCTGCTTCCAATGAGGCTCCCATTCCACGACGTTGTTGGTCAGGATCCCCACCTTGAAACCAGCTAGCGAGAGCTCGACCGCGGCGTGACGCAGCACGGAATTGACGACGTGCCCCTCGAACCACTGCGCCCCGAACGCTGGCTCGCTCCGACTCAGATCGAGGTCGGGCCTGCGGCGACCGAGGTGCCCGTGGATCGACTCCATCCACTCGACCTCGGTCAGCAGGCCGAGCTCGATCGGCGCCAACGGTTCCTGGCCCAGGTCGTGGGCCACCTCCGCGATAGCCCACTTGAGCAACCCAGGCTCGATGCCGGTGCGCTCGTGGTAGCTCTCGAACAGGTTCGCCAACGGGGGCGACAGAACGCCACCGAAATCGAACCAGATCATCTTCTGAGACATCACAGCACCAGATTGCGTACGTCGGGGCGGTGCGGAGAGAGCTCGATGAACCCGTGAGCGATGGCGGCCCCGTTCTGGGTCAGCTCGACGCCGACCTTCTGTGCACCTCCGTCGTCGCTGCTGAGGACGTGGGCACGCGCGGACGTCGGCAGCTCAAGCTCGCCGAAGGCCGTGAAGTTCATCGACAGCCCGGTCAGCAGCATCCTGCTCGTGTCGCGTGCGAGCTCATGGTTGGAGGCGGCCATCGCGATCTGTCGCGAGGCCTCGAACAGGAGCATGCCGGGCACATGGTCAAGCTCGTGATCGAAGAGGGAAGGGTGCTCGGTGTCGATGATCACAGACGCCTCCAGCCCAGACTGGCACTCGATCGGGTTCGCAAGGATCGAGTTCCTCGGGTTGGTCCGACCAACGCTGAACGGTCGCAATCGGAAGTACCGCTCAGCCTCGCCCAGCTGCGGCGGATCAGTGAGTCCAAGGTCGGCGCGTGCCCTGCCGCGGATCCGTTCCCAGACCTTCGGCGGCATCCACTGGAGCACCATCCGCTCCGAGGCCGTCTCGACGCCATCGATAATCGCCAAGAAATCGAGAGTCACTCCCGTGACAGTGCCTTGACGCAGGACACGGTCAGCCACGGTCACAGCGATCTCACAATGCCCGGGACGTCCGCCGACACGCAGGCCGGCCGGGTCCAAGATCGTGAACTCAGCGGAGTTGAAGATGAACTTCTGGTCGGACGACGCTTCACACGACGTGTGGGCATACAGGATGCTCGCCTGCCTGAAGACCTCGATGAGGAGCAGCGGATCGTAGCTCGTGACTGCACCTCGGTGGTCACTGAAGTACGAGTGGTTTCGGGGCAGCTGTGCCGCAGCCCTCATGCCGTCCGAGGTCGGCTCGTGGTCGGTCAGGAAGACCTCCGCGATGGCTGCGCGGTGGACGTCGCCCCTATGGATCGTCTGCGCGGAAGTCAGCTGCCGCCCAGTGGCGACTGAGGTGCTTGTCATGACAAATTCCCTTCGGTTGCAGAGCTTCTCACCGGACCCAACAAACTAGGTCCCATAGATCACGTACCTTCGAACGTGATGGCAGCTACGCTAAAGGGTGAATCGGAGGGGGAGCATCCCAATATGGGGTGACGTGTGCCACCCGGCGGCCGGCGGCATGCTCGAGGACGAGCCTCGCTACGCCCGTCATCGACCTACGAGCCAGCGCCCCAGCAGCGTGCCGTCGTGCTCGATTAGTGAAGCCAAGGACACAGGTACGTCGGTGGGCGGCCCGGTCACGATCCGCCGGCCGTCGCCGGCGAGGAGCTTGGGCGTGATCGTGTGGCAGAGCTCGTCGACGACCCCGGCCTCGAGCAGCGACCCCAGGAGGGTCGGTCCGCCCTCGCAGAGCAGATGGCGCAGGCCCTCCTCGTGGAGTCTGGCGAGGAGCGCCGCCAGGTCGACCTCGGATTGGCCGGCGACGTACACGTTCTCCTCGCCGAGCTCCTCGCGGGCCGCGGGCAGGCCCGGCGCGTCCGCCTTCGTGGCGAGCCGAACCGCGCCGGTCTCGCAGCCGCGGAGGTCATCGGGGACGCGGCCGCGGCCCGAGACGACGACGATGGGCGTCCCCTTGGGTTCGTACGTCTCGGCGATCGCGGTCCCGGCACCGACCAGGATCGCGTCGGCGAGGTCGCGCAGAACATGAAAGACATCGACATCGACGGCATTGTTGACCGTGCCGGACCTGCCGTCGGAGCCGGTCGCCGCTCCGTCGAGCGAGCTCACCATGTTGGCCCGCAGCCAGGGCAGACGCGGCGGGGTGTAGATGGCGCGCAGGCCTTCGGGGGTCGTCGGGTCACCGTCACCGTGCAGGAGCTTCACCCCGCCAAACTAGCGGCTCCCGCCGCACCGCTATCTTCATGACATGAGTTGGTTGGTAACCGGAGGCGCGGGCTACATCGGATCGCACGTCGTGCAGGCGCTGCTCGACGCAGACATCGAGCCGGTCGTCATCGACGACCTGTCCTCGGGGTTTGCGAAGTTCGTGCCCGACAACGTCACGTTCGTCGAGGCGTCTCTGCTGGACAAGGCCGCGATCGAGCAGGCGATCACCGAACACGGCGTCGAGGGGGTCATCCACCTCGCCGGCTACAAGTACGCAGGGGTCAGCGTGCAGCGGCCGCTGCACACGTACGCACAGAACGTCACCGGAACCGCCAACCTCCTCGAGTCGATGGTGGCCACCGGCGTCGACAAGCTGGTCTTCTCCTCCTCCGCCGCGACGTTCGGCACGCCGGACGTGGACCTGGTCACCGAGACCACGCCGACCACCCCGGAGAGCCCGTACGGTGAGTCGAAGCTGATCGGCGAGTGGCTGATCGCAGACGTGGCACGCTCCGAGGGGCTCGCGCACACCAGCCTGCGCTACTTCAACGTGGTCGGGTCCGGGAGCAAGGACCTCTACGACACCAGCCCCCACAACCTCTTCCCGCTGGTCTTCGACGCGCTGGCGGGCGGGAAGACGCCGCAGATCAACGGCGACGACTACCCGACGCCGGACGGCACCTGCGTACGTGACTATGTGCACGTCGCCGACCTCGCCCACTCCCACGTCGTCGCCGCCAAGCGGCTCGCCGAGGGCAAGGACCTCGAGCCCGTCTACAACCTGGGTTCGGGCGACGGCTCATCGGTCCGGCAGATCATGGACACCATCCGTGAGGTGACCGGGATCGAGTTCGAGCCGGTCATCAAGCCGCGCCGGGCCGGCGACCCCGCCCGCATCGTCGCCACCGGCGAGCTCGCCCGCCGCGACCTGGAGTGGGAGATGCGCCACGACCTGCGCTCGATGGTCGCCACCGCCTGGGAGGCCCGTCAGGCCGCTGGGTCCGACTACGCCAGCTGACCTGCCTGCCTCGCCGAGGCGTCACGTACGTCGGCCGAGACGTCAGGTCTGCAGGCCGA
>NZ_JBOHDN010000153.1:0-74063 GCF_050699375.1 Nocardioides sp.
TCCTGGCCGCTGGCCAGCTCGACGAGATCGAGATCCACCTCGTGCCGGTGCTCCTCGGCGCCGGGCGACGGCTCTTCCCCGACGACGGGGCCGGGCCCATCGAGCTCGAGCCCGTCCGACGCCTCGAGGGCCGAGGTGTGACCCACCTTCGATACGCGGTGCGCTACCCCTGATGACTCATCCGGAGAAGCGCGCGCGGAGAGCCTTCTTGTCGGGCTTGCCGAGGGCCGTCATCGGGATCGAGTCGACCTCGATGATCTGCTTCGGCGCGTGGACCGAGCCCTTCCTCTCCTTGACCAGGGCCTGGATCTCGGTGATGACCGCGTCGGAGAGATCCGCCCCGGGACGTACGACGACGAGGGCCGTCACGGCCTCGCCGAACTTCTCGTGCGGGGTGCCGATCACGGCGACCTGAGCCACGGCGGCATGCTGAGCGATGACGTCCTCGACCTCGCGTGGGAAGACGTTGAAGCCGCCGGTGACGATCATGTCCTTGGTGCGGTCGACGATGTACCAGAAGCCGTCCTCGTCCTCACGGGCGACGTCGCCGGTGTGCATCCAGCCGTCCCTGAAGGTCTCGGCGGTGACCTCGGGCAGCTGCCAGTAGCCGCCGGAGAGCAAGGGCCCGGCGACGCAGATCTCGCCCGGTTCGCCGGGGGCGACGGGCGTGCCGTCGGCTCCGAGCAGTGCCGTGCGAACCAGGGCGGACGGCCGGCCGCAGGAGGTGAGCCGATGGGTGAGCGGCTTCCCGTCGGCATCGACGTGGTCGCCCTTGGCGAAGTAGGTGATCGCCATCGGCGCCTCGGACTGGCCGTAGTACTGCGCGAAGATCGGCCCGAAGCGCTCGATCGCCTCGGCCAGCCGCACCGGGTTGATCGCGGAGGCGCCGTAGTAGACGGTCTCCAGCGAGGACAGGTCGCGGGTGCGGGAGTCGGGGTGGTCCAGGAGGGCGTAGAGCATCGTCGGCACCACCATGAGCGATGAGATCCGCTCACGCTCGATGGTCTCCAGGACCTCGGCCGGGTCGAACTTGGGGAGCACGAACAGCGTGCCGCCCTTGATCACGACCGGTACGAAGAAGGCCGCGCCGGCGTGCGAGAGCGGGGTGCACATCAGGAAACGGGGCGCCTCGGGCCACTCCCACTCCGAGAGCTGCACCTGGGTCATCGTCGCGAACGACCCGGCCCGCCCGATCACGCCCTTCGGCTTCCCCGTCGTCCCACCGGTGTAGGTGATCGAGGTGACGTGGTCGGGCGGCAGCAGCCGTGCCCGGAGCGGCTCGACATCGTACGTCGCCGCGGCTGCGACCAGGTCGACCCCGACCTCGGCCAGCTGCGGCGGCACCGGACCGATGGTGAGCACTCGCTTGAGCCCGGGGCACAGCTCGAGCAGCTCGACCGCACGGTCGGCGAAGTATGGGTCGATGATGAGGCCGGTGATCCCGGCGTCGTTGATCACGTACGCCTGGTCCTCGGCGCTCCCCAGGGGGTGCAGCGCCGTGCGCTGGAATCCCTGCGTCTGCCCGGCACCGAGGATGAAGAGCACCTCGGGCCGGTTGAGCGCGAGCAGTGCGGCGGCCGTGCCGGTGCCGACGCCGAGCGCCTCGAACGCCTGGACGTACTGGCTGATCCGCGCCGACACCTCTCCCCCGGTCAGGCTCACCGGCGCATCGGCCCCCGCTGTCGAACTCTGTGAGCCTGACGAGACCATCATGATCGGACGGCTCCTGTGGCGCTCCAGCGCCGAGACCATCAGATGACCGTTGTGGGGACCGATGCGGCTGGTATCCATGCTCGCACCCTACCGCGAAACTAGAACGTGTTCTAGACATTTGGCGGCGCCGCATTCAGGCCTCGCCGACATGCTCCCGGTCGACGCCGGCCGGGTCCTGGCGCGCCCAGCGCGGCAGGATGAAGATGCCCTCGGCCTCGACGCACACGACCGGCTCGGAGCCGTCGGCGGGGCGGGTCAGCAGTCGGCCGCGTACGACCGACTTCACGCCCTCCACCGACTCGATCCTCGCCTCGCCGCGCAACGGGCCCAACGGCGTGCCCTGCCGGTAGACGACCGTCAGGGTGCCGGTCATCCCCGGCTTCCCGCCCGCTGAGGCTGCCTCGCCGAGCATCTGGTCCAGGACCATCGCGGAGGCTCCCCCGTGGACGAGACCCGGAGGACCTTCGTACGCGGGGCCCAGCTCGAACTCGGCAGAGACCGCCTCGCCGTCGCGCTGGAACGCGATCGGCGGAGCGATCGCGTTCCCCTTCCCCACCACCGGGTTGCCGTAGTTGCGGTAGCCACCGTCGGATCCGAAGCGCACCCCGTGCGGACCCGGCAGCGCATCGGCGAGCAGCTCCTCGGTCAGCGCGTCGACCCGGTGACGTACGTCCTCCATCCCCTGCTCCGCGACCTGGGTGCGCACGAGCGCGTCGATGAGGCGGCGGACCGAGTCGGTCAACGGCACCAGGGCGGCCTCGCGCTCCTTCACCTCCGCCTTGGTCAGCTCGTCGTGGACGAAGCCGGGCGGCGTCTCCAGGTGTTGTGCGCGTCCGTAGTGCGTGGACATTCAGGGTCTCGTCTCAGGTCTGTCGGCCGGCGTTGCGCCGGTCAGGATCGGATGAGCCTCACCGTAGACGTGCTCGGTGTCGAGGTGGCAGTGGGTCCCCGGATAGATGGTCGACATGCACAGGTTGCAGTGGATGCACCGCGAGGTGGTCGCCGGATCCGCCCGGAGACGGTTGACCAGGTCCGGCTCGCGGAGCAGGGCGCGGGCCATCGCGACGTACTCGAATCCTTCGTCCATCGCGGTCCGCATCCCGGTCAGGTCGGTGACCCCTCCGAGAAGCACCAACGGCATCTTTAGCGCGCGGCGGAACTCGCGGGCGTTGTCGAGGAAGTAGAGCGGCTTGTAGGGGTACTCCTTGAAGAAGCCCTTCCCGACCATCCGCATGCCCATCCTGATCACCGGGTGCAGCGGCATGTTGGCGGCCATCTCGCGATAGGGGGCGTCGCCGCGGAAGAGATACATCGGGTTCATGAACGAGGAGCCGCCGGTGAGCTCGAGCGCGTCGAGATGGCCGTCCTCCTCCAGCAAGCGGGCGAACTCGACCGACTCCGGCAGGTCGAACCCACCGCGGTAGCCGTCGCGCATGTTCATCTTGGCGAGCACGGCGACCTGGCCGTCGACCGCCTCCCGCACGGCGGCGAGGATGCGCCGCGGGAAGGCGGCACGGTTGGCCAGCGACCCGCCGAACTCGTCGGTGCGTGTGTTGAGCCTCGGGCTGAGGAACGCGCTGGGCAGGTAGTTGTGCCCCAGGTGCACCTCGATAGCGTCGAACCCCGACTCGAGCGCCATCCGGGCGGCGGCGGCGTGCTGCTCCGCGACCCGCGCGAGGTCCTCGGCGGTGGCGGCCCGGTTGAAGGCCATCCCGAGCGCGTTGAACGACCGCACCGGCGCCAGCGAGGCCGCGCGGTTGGACTTCGCGTTGGCCACCGGACCGGCGTGGCCGATCTGCGCGGAGACCTTCGCGCCGGTCTTGTGGATCTCGTCGGTCAGGCGCCGCAGGCCGGGAAGCGCCTCGGGGCGCCAGTAGATGCAGTCGGCATGCGTACGTCCCTCCGGCGCGACCGCGAGATAGGCGACCGTCGTCATCCCGACGCCGCCCTCGGCGACGGCGAGGTGGTAGTCGATCAGCCGGTCGGAGACCAGCGCCTGCGGTGAGGCGCCCTCGAAGGTCGCCGCCTTGATCACCCGGTTGCGCAGCGTCACCGGCCCCAGGGTCGCGGGGCCGAGCGGGTCTGTGGTCGCGTCGGTCACGAGACCCTCCTGAACTCGCGCATCTTGCGCAGATATCCCCGCAGCCGCCGAGCGAGCACCGGTCCGGGCCAGTCGTCGGCCCGGAACCACGCATCGCTGCCGCCGTCGACCACGACGACGCTGCCGACCATGAAGTCGGCGGCCGGGCTCAGCA
Organism: Nocardioides sp.; assembly: GCF_050699375.1. Lineage (GTDB taxonomy): Bacteria > Actinomycetota > Actinomycetes > Propionibacteriales > Nocardioidaceae > Nocardioides. The sequence goes on from NZ_JBOHDN010000153.1 coordinate 3,969, forward strand.
TGTGGATGACCCAGTCGGCGAGCAGCCCCGGGTCGCCGTAGCCACCGGCCGGCACCGGGAACGCTCTGATCGCCCGCGCCTCCCCCGGCGTGGCCAGCTGTTTCTCCAGCAGCGGGGTCAGCACGGCACCCGGCGCGATCGCGTTGAGCCGGATCCCGGCATCGACCCACTCCGGCTCGACCGCACGGCGCCGCACCCAGCGCGAGATGGCCACCTTCGAGGCGCCGTAGGCCATCGTGGGCGCGTTCCTGCCGAAGATCCGGTACGTCCTCAGGGCCCGCTCCGAGTCGCCCGCGAGCAGAGCCGCGACCGCCCGGGCCGGGATCAACGGCATCGTCGTCGCCGAGTTGCTCCCGAACACCACGACCTTCGCGTTGCCGGCCGCGGCGAGCGCGTCACGCCACCCCTCGAGGAGCTCGACGACCCCGAAGTAGTTGACCTGCGTGACCAGGGCGGGTCGTTCGCGACCCGGCGCGGGCCCAAGACCCGCCGCGAGGACCGCCCCGTCGAGCCGGCCGCCGGATGCCGCCAGCACCTTCTCGACCGCGGTCCGCCGGCCCGCCGGCGTGGACAGGTCAGCGATGACGTCGGCGTCGCGGATGTCGACGGTGACGACATCGTGCTCTGCGGCCCGCAGCCGCTCGCACACCGCGGCCCCCATCCCCGACGCCGACCCGGTGACCGCGTAGACACCCATTCAGCACCCGCCTCGGCCGGGAGCAGTTCGGGCTGGCCGCACTTTCCCGCCATGGTGGGAAAACGGCACCCGATCTGCGGCCAACCGCCAGCAGATTCCCGCCATGGCGGGATTCTGCCCGCCGCCGCTCATCCGAGCACCTCGGCGATCCTCCGCACCTCGTCAGCCGAGGAGAGGCTCAGCAGCAGGGTGGTCACACCGGTCTCCTCCCACTGCGCCACCTTCTCGCGTACCTCGCCCTCGGTGCCGATGATGTGCAGATCCTCGACGAGCTCGTCGGGGATGAGCGCGGTCGCCTTGTCCTTCTCCCCGGTCAGATAGAGCGCCTGCACCTGGCCGGCGAGCTCGGCGTACCCCATCCGCTCGAAGACCTGGTTGTGGAAGTTCTGCTCCTTGGCGCCCATCCCGCCCATGTAGAGGGCCGCGAACGGCTTCATCGCCTCGAGCGTGGCGCGCTTCTCGGCCTCGTCGGAGACGATCTGGAGGTGGCAGGTCGCGGCGATCTCGAAGTCGTCGGCGCTGCGCCGCGCGCCGGGTCGCGCGAAGCCCTCAGCCAGCCAGTCTGCGTACATCGAGGCGGACCTGGGCGTGTAGAAGATGGGGATCCAGCCGTCGGCGATCTCCGCGGTCTGGGCGACGTTCTTGGGGCCCTCGGCGCCGATCCAGATCGGGATGTCGGAGCGCAGCGGATGGACGATCGGCTTGAGCGGCTTCCCGAGGCCGACCGACCCCGGACCCGCGTACGGAAGCGGGTAGTGGGGTCCGGCGCTCGTCACCGGCGCCTCGCGCGCGAGCACCTGCCGGATGATCGAGACGGCCTCGCGGGTGCGGGCCAGCGGCTTGGCGAACGGCTGGCCGTACCAGCCCTCGACCACCTGCGGGCCACTCACGCCGAGCCCGAGGATGAACCGACCGCCGGAGAGATGGTCGAGGGTGAGCGCGTGCATCGCGATCGACGTCGGCGCACGGCCGGACATCTGCACGATCGAGGTGCCGAGGCGTACGCGTGAGGTCTCCCGGCCCCACCAGGCCAACGGCGTGAACGCGTCACTCCCCCATGCCTCGGCGGCGAAGATCGCGTCGAACCCGGCCGACTCCGCGGCGGCGACGAGCTCCCCGACCCCGCTCGGCGGCTGTGCGCCCCAATACCCCAGCTGCAGACCTAGCTTCACGTGCGATCGACTCCTTCGTCCGGCGTACGGGTTGTGGGCAATACTAGAACGTGTTTCACTTTCTGTCATGAACGAGCGCCAGCGAGTGACCATCGACTCCCTCTTGCCGCCACCTCCGTATCCTGGCGCGGGCGCAACGGAGGTGGCGGCATGAGTCGCACCTTGCAGGCACCCGTGACGGTCGCCTTCGACTACACCAGATCCACCGGCCCGGTGCTAGGGCGCTTCCTCACCGGCCTGAGGCAGACCACCGTCGTCGGCGGACGCCTCAGCGACGGTCGAGTCGCGGTCCCACCACCCGAGTACGACCCGGTCACCCACCGGGCCGTGACCGAGTTCGTCGATCTCCCCGACACCGGAACGGTCACCTCGTGGACCTGGGTCGGCGAGCCGGTCGCCGGCCAGCCGTTCGATAAGCCGTTCGCGTACGCCCTGATCACCATCGACGGCGCCGACGTCCCGTGGCTGCATGCCGTCGAGGTCGCCTCTCCCGACGACATCGAGACCGGGATGAGAGTTCGGGCGAGATGGGCCGAGGAGCGCACCGGGTCGGTGACCGACCTCGTCTTCGAGGCCGACGGCGGTGACCGTGAGGCACGCGGACCCGCGGAGGACGACGGCGAGGACGTCAGCCGGATCATCACTCCGGTCAGCCTCGACTACATGTACGCGGCCTCGCCCGAGGAGTCCTCGTTCTTCCGTGGCCTGGCCGAGGGCCGGATCCTGGGCCAGCGCTGCCCGAAGTGCCGCAAGGTCTATGTCCCCCCGCGCGGCGCCTGCCCCACCGACGGGGTGCCGACCGCGGAGGAGGTCGAGCTCTCCCAGGTCGGCACGGTGACCACCTTCTGCATCGTGAACGTCCCGTTCCTGGGGCAGAAGATCAAGCCGCCGTACGTCTCCGCGTACGTCCTCCTCGACGGCGCCGACATCGCGCTGCAGCACCTGATCCTGGATATCGCGGCCGACGAGGTCCGGATGGGGATGCGGGTCAAGGCGGTCTGGAAGCCACGCGAGGAGTGGGGCACCAGCATCGAGAACATCAGCCACTTCGCGCCGGCCGACGAGCCGGACGCGGACTTCGACACCTACAAGCACCACCTGTGAGGAGTGCTCAGTGAGAGACGTTGCCGTCGTCGGGTTCGCCCAGCGACAGATGAAGGACTTCGACGGATCACCGAGCATGGCCGAGCTGCTCGTGCCGATCCTCGGCGAGTGCTACGAGCAGACCGGCTGGAGCAAGCAGGACATCGGGTTCTGGTGCTCCGGCTCCTCCGACTACCTGGCCGGCCGGTCGTTCTCGTTCGTGAGCGCGATCGACGCGATCGGCGTGCTGCCACCGGTCAACGAGTCCCACGTCGAGATGGACGCCGCCTGGGCGCTCTATGAGGCCTGGCTCAAGATCCAGAGCGGCGAGGTCGACACCGCACTGGTCTTCGGGTTCGGCAAGGCGTCGGCCGGCGTCCTGCGCCGCACCCTGGCGCTCCAGCTCGACCCCTACACGATGACGCCGCTGTGGCCCGACACCGTGTCCCTGGCCGCGCTCCAGGCCCGGCTCGGGCTCGACGCCGGGCTCTGGGACGAGGCGACACTGGCCGAGGTCGTCAACCGGTCGCTGAGCGATGCGGAGAAGAACGAGTACGCCGTCCGTGCCGGTGGCTCCACGGTCGACGAGCTGCTCGCCCAGCCGATGTTCGCCGACCCGCTGCGCAAGCACGACTGCGCGCCGGTCACCGACGGCGCGGCCGCGATCGTGCTGGCCGCCGGCGACCGGGCGCACGAGGCCAACCAGCGGCCGGCCTGGATCACCGGGATCGCGCACAGCGCCGACGGTCTCCACCTGGGCACGCGCGACCTGACGACCTCGGGGTCGGCCGAGCGCGCCGCTGCCGCCGCGGGCGGAACCGCGGGCGTCCAGGTAGCCGAGCTGCACGCGCCGTTCAGCCACCAGGAGCTCGTCCTGCGCTCGGCGCTCGGGCTCGCTGATGACGTACAGATCAGTCCTTCGGGTGGGGCGCTCGCGGCCAACCCGATGTTCAGCGCCGGCGCGATCCGGATCGGAGAGGCCGCCAAGCGGATCTGGGACGGCAGCGCCGACAAGGTCCTGGGCCACGCCACCTCCGGCCCCGCACTCCAGCAGAACCTGATCTGCGTGATGGAGGCCGAAGCATGAAGCCGAGTCGGCTCATCCTGACCGAGATTCATGCCGAGTCGGCTCGTTATGACGCGCCGACTCGGCGCAGAAAGGTAGAGGACTGATGGGAAAGACACCTGCGGCTGTGGTCGGGATCGGGCAGACCCACCACCGCGCCAAGCGCGAGGACGTCTCGATGGCCGGGCTGTGCCGGGAGGCGATGGACCGGGCGCTCGAGGACGCCGGGCTGACCCTCGACGAGGTCGACGCCATCGTCCTCGGCAAGGCGCCCGACCTGTTCGAGGGCGTGATGATGCCCGAGCTCTATCTGGCCGAGGCGCTGGGCGCCGCCGGCAAACCGCTCATGCGGGTGCACACCGCCGGCTCCGTGGGCGGTTCGACCGCGATCGTCGCCTCCTCGCTCGTCCAGGCCGGCGTCCACAAGCGCGTGCTCACCGTCGCCTTCGAGAAGCAGTCGGAGTCCAACGCGATGTGGGCGCTCTCGGTGCCGATCCCGTTCGTGATGCCGGTGCACGCCGGCGCTGGCGGCTACTTCGCCCCGCACGTACGCTCCTACATCCGCCGCGCCGAGGCGCCGTCGCACATCGGCGCGATCGTGGCGGCCAAGGATCGCAACAACGCCCTGAAGAACCCCTTCGCCCACCTGCACAACGAGGGCACCACGGTCGAGTCGGTCCTCTCCTCGCAGATGCTCTGGGACCCGATCCACTACGACGAGACCTGCCCGTCCTCCGACGGCGCCTGCGCGATGGTGATCGCCTCGGAGGACGTCGCGAAGTCGTACGACGCGCCCGCCTGGATCCACGGCACCGCGATGCGCTCGGAGCCCACGAGCGCCGCCGAGCGCGACCAGGTCAACCCCCAGGCGGGCCGTGACGCCGCTGCCGCGCTGTGGAAGGCGACCGGGATCACCGACCCGGCGCGCGAGATCGACTGCGCCGAGATCTATGTCCCGTTCGCCTGGTTCGAGCCGATGTGGATCGAGAACCTCGGCTTCGCGCCGGAGGGTGAGGGCTGGAAGCTCACCGAGGCCGGCGAGACCGCGATCGGTGGCAGCCTGCCGATCAACATGAGCGGCGGCGTGCTCTCCTCCAACCCCATCGGCGCCTCCGGCATGCTTCGCTTCGCCGAGGCCGCCCTGCAGGTCCGGGGCCGGGCCGGCGAGCACCAGGTCGATGGCGCTCGCCGGGCGCTCGGGCACGCCTACGGCGGCGGCTCGCAGTTCTTCTCGATGTGGGTCGTGGGGTCGGAACAGCCAAGCAACTAGCCTTCGGCCGGCCCTGACGCGCGCCTGGCTCCGGGTCGGTCACACGTGGTGAGCGACCCGGAGCCGCCGGCCGCAAGGCCCACGCGATCAGCCAAGGGTCCCGAGCATGGGCTGAGACTCGACCAGGCCCTCGTCGCTCGGTGCCTGGTGGTCGTCGAAGACGCGTGCATGCTGACGCGCGCGCAGCTCGAGGTGCGCCTCGGCGGGCTTGACGTACCCGTAGCGTTCCCGCGCCTCGGCAGGAGTGAGCACGACCGGGTTCACGGGCGGGATGCCTTGCCAGTGCGGCTCCACGATCGGCAGGGCCTTCGGGGCGAGGATGCCAAAGACCCACCGCAGCAACGGGCGATGCCGGTGGGCGACCCCCATCAGCACCTTCAGGATCAAGGTGACCACGACGTCCGTCGCTCGCGACTGCCGAATATCGGCGAGCCGCCGCATGTGCCGCGGCAGGGTCGCGATCGTCGCCTTGCAGATCAACGCGTTCACGACCGGGCGGATCAGACCCAGCAGCCCCTTGCGCGAGACGACCGCGTTGGTGCCGTTCAGCAGGTGATGCATCATCTGCTGGGTGGCTTCGCTCGCGGCGAGCTTCGGGCGCCATGCCTCGAAGTACGCACGCACCTCCGCGCGGGTGCGGGGAACGTCGTCGGGGTCGCAGGTCTGGAACTCGGCGGCGACGGCGCACTCGGCCCAGAACTGCTCGACCTCGGCGTCGCTCAGCCTGCCCGGTCCGAACGTCTCGTAGGCCGTGAGGACCGAGTGCCAGCCCGTGATGAGGATCCAGAGCTGGGAGTCGGGGTCGTTGGCGTCGTACCGGTTGCCGCTGACCGGCTCGATGCCGATCGCCTTGGAGTGGATCTTGACCAGCACGTCCGCCATGCTCGAAACCGTCCGGCTGTCCGCGAACGCCACCGCGGCGAAGTACTGGACCGTCCGGGCGTAGCGGGTGTCGAGCCGGTCGTAGTTCGCGCCGGTGTTGTGCACGGCAGCGAGGAGGTTGGGATCCAGCTCCTCGATCGTCACCGCGCGCACGATGCCCATCAGCGGGCTCGTGGGATAGCCCCACACCTTGTGGGTGATCGAGTCCGGCCCGAAGAATCCGTAGTCCTCGTGCGGCTTGATCTCGCTGCGTGTCTTCTTCATCGCGCGCTCCTTGCGGGCTCGGCGGCTGTGCTCATGGGTGACTTTTCGGCTCATGGGTGAATTCGATTCATGGGTGACTCAGGTTCAGGGGTTCATCGCGTAGGTACCGGCGGTGGCACGCGCGTCCGCCCACACTCGGGCGGTGCGCTCGGCGTCGAAGACGGGGCGGCGCTGGATCGCGTCGGCGGCCTTCGCCTGGGCGTCGGTCAGCGACGGCTTACGCGTCAGCGTCAGCGCATGGGCAGAGACGTCCCCGACCAGGACCTCGAAGATGCTCTCGACCAGGTCGTCGTCAACGCTCGAGATCTTGGACTGCTGCAGGATGAGGTCGCCGTAGGCGACGGTGGTGAAGATGTCGCCTACGACCAGCAGCAGGTCCAGGTCGCGCATCTGCACCTTGCTCAGCGGGGTCGTGCCGAGCAGCGCCTGGAACGCGTCGATCTGCGCGAGGAGGAGTCTCACGTTCGGCAGGTGCGCCCATTCGGCGTACACCGCACGCCAGTCATGGAAGGTGACCTTGCCCAGACCCTGGGCCGGCCCCTGGTTCCACAGGTAGCTGTCGTCGACGATGTCGCGTCGACGCGGCGGCAGCGCCGGCGCGTGCGTGTTCGGGACCTTCGCCAGCAGCGGGCCCACGGCGCGGATCGCTGCGCGCGACGCCTTGAACGCGGGCACGAATGCCGCATCCGGCACCCGGCTCGGCTTGCCCGGCCTGCGGGCAGCGAGCAGGGCCAGGCTCGGGTCGGTAGGGCTGAAGAGGTAGCTCTGCAGGAATTTCAGCGCGAGGGCCATGTTCACGTGGACAGTGCCCTCCAGGCGGGGCAGCCCCATCATGGCGGTCGCGCCGACCGGGAAGTACATGTCGTTCTCGAAACCGCGCGCCGCGATGCAGTCGGAGATCAGGTCGTAGACCCGGGCGCCCTGGCGGCTGACGGTCATCTTCTCGATCGCGTCGAAGAGAAGATAGCGACGATCATCGGCCGTTCCCGAGCGCATGTAGTCGACCGCGCGCTCGGAGTAGAGGTCCATCGCCTGCAGCCGGACCCAGCTCTCGGTGAAGTTGGCACGCACCTGTGCGAAGTCGGTGACCTTGGTGTCGAACAGGACCCGGTTGTCGGCGTGGGTGAGGCCTTCGTGCCAGACGTGCTGGGTGGCACCAACCGAACCAAAGCCGATGTTGAACTTGCCCACGTTGACGGTGTTGATCGCCGCGTCGAAGGCCTCGGAGCCGACGTGGATGATGTCCTCCTCGCGGACCGGATAGTCCTCGAGGTCGAAGGCCGCGACGTAGATCTGCGAGTTGACGACGTTCTTGCGGAGCTTGTACGCCGGGTGCTGGCTGTTGACGACGAAGAAGACGTAGCCGTCCTGGGTCTTCGGACCGGTCGGGAGACCTTCGATGCGCCCGAAGACCGACACCATCCCGGCCTTGTTGCCGTTGCCGATGTAGTACTTGCCGCCGTTGGCCCGGTAGCCGCCCTCACCGTCGGGGGTCAGAACCATGTCGGAGGTGTATACGTCTGCGCCGTGCTCACGCTCGGAGAGGCCGAAAGCGAAGATCTCGCCGTCGTCGAGCAGCTGCGCGGCCTTGCGCTTGACCGCCTCGTTGCCGGTCTGCCAGATCGGCCCGAGGCCGAGGATCGTGACCTGCCAGACGTACCAGTAGGACATGCCGTAGAAGCCGAGGATCTGGCTGTACTTGGTGACACGGGCCTCGTCCCAACGCTTGTTCGGGTCACCGTCTGCCTGCGCAGCGGGGGTCAGGAGCGTCGCGAAGACCTTCTCCCTCTTCTGGAAGTCGAGGAAGTCGTCGAACCAGACCCGGTCGCGGTCCTGCTGAAGCAGCCACTCCTTGCCCTTGCCTTCGAAGAAGTCGATGGTCGCCTCGAAGATCCGGCGGGTCTCGTCATCGAACTCGCTGAAGTCGGGCTTGTGAGGGTTGAACAGCTGCATGTGCACGCTCCGTGTTGAAGGGGACTCCGCCACGTTAATACATTGATGCAGGAAATTGCTACTGCCGTGCAGGAAATGGCCCGATCACCTACGCTTGGGCCATGTCATCGACCACAGCCGATCGTGCACAGCGCCGACGCGCCCCTCACCTGGGCCCGGAGCGCCGGCGTCCCCATGTGCTCGACGCGGCCCGAGCGATCGCGGTCGCGGACGGGATCGGCGCCGTGACCGTCGGCTCCGTCGCGACGGCGATGGGCGTGACCCGACCCGTCGTCTACGCCTGCTTCTCGGACCGAGTCGAGCTGGTCGACGCTCTCCTTGACCGAGAGTCGGCCGACCTGCTCGACGCGATCCTCACCGCACTCCACAGCTCCGCGGACATCAACGATCCGGAGCGAGCGTTCGTCGACGGCTTCCGGGCACTCCTCAGCGCCGCTGCCGCTGCGCCGGACACCTGGCGCCTCGTCTTCTCCGGTGAGCCGGACCCGGCCATCGCCGAGCGCTTCCGTGCTGCCAAGGCCCATGTCCAGACCCAAGCGACCGAGTGGATCAGACCGGCCATGGAGCGGTGGTGGGAGACTGCCGACCTGGAGCGCAAGCTCCCGGTCCTGATCGACCTCTTCCTGTCGGCCTGCGAGTCTGCGGTGCGGTCGCTCCTCGACACGAGCAACGACTGGGGCCCCGACGACCTCGGCACCCTCGTCGGCAAGGCGATCCACCGCGCGTTCGCGGAAGCCTGACCCGCGCGTCCCCCGCAGCCGCCCTACTGGGTCGAGTCCGGCGCGTTCTCCGCGCCGCGTACGACGCGGTCGGGCGGCGCGGAGCAGTGGCCGTCCTCGTAGAGCGGCTTGGGGGTGGTGTCGGTCGCCGGATACCTGGGGCCGCCGTAGTCGCACTGGTAGTCCGTGTCCAGGACGAGACCGCCGTGGATGGCGCCGTCGTACATCGCATCCGCCAACGAGCGGATCGCGTCGGGATAGTCGGCCAGGAGCTCGCGCAGGTGCGGGTCGCGTACGACGAGGATGTCGGTGAGAGCGGTGGTGCGCTCCAGGGTCGGCGGCAGCGTACGGTCCAGCACTCCGATCAGGCGCACGAGGTCGGCGAACTGCTCGGGGCCGCGGTCGAAGGCGCGCCGCAGCTCGGGGTCGGCCTTCTCCAGCTCCGCGGTGAGCAGGGCGAGGTCGTGGGCGGCGGCGCGGACGTCGGAGGCGTGTCGGTCGCCGATGCGCAGGAGCGACTCGGAGTTGACCAGGACCCGCGAGATGGTGGGCCACTCCTCATCGAGAGTGACCAGCAGGACCTGGCTGCCCTCGACCAGGTCGGCGAGCTCGTCCTCGCGGCCGGCGAAGGTGGTGCGCAGGCCGGTGACCACGGCCCGCAGCTGGTCGGGGTCGACCTGGTTCATCAGCTTGTCGAGGCTGACGACGGTGCTTGCGAGGGTGGTGGGCAGGTCGACCGCCTCGGCGCGGACCCGGCTGCCGTCGCGGAGGTAGGGGCCGGAGTCGGTGGTGGGCTGGAAGTCGAGGTACTGCTCCCCCACCGGCGACAGACTGCGTACCTTGGCCGGGGAGTCCTGAGGGATCCGGACCTCCGGCTCCAGCCTGATCCGCGCCTGGGCCCCTCCGTCGTCAGTCAGCTCGACGGTCTCGACGACACCGGCCTTGGCGCCGCGGTAGGTCACCGACGATCCCTCGTACAGACCTCCGGTGCGCTTCAGATCGACGGTGACCGTGCTCGGCCGGGACAGGATCGGGACCTCGAGCGTGACCAGGAAGAGGTACGCCGTGGCCGCGACGAACACGACGACGGCTGCCCCGAAACCGATGAACAGCGGCCGGTCGGTCGAACGGAGCGCCATCAGCTCTCACCTCCGAGCCCGAGCAGGTCGGGCAGTCCGGGCGGCGGCTCGATCTGCGGCTGGTTGAATCCCGCCAACCCCTCGAGCTGCGGCAGCGGGTTGAGCGGATCCTGCGCGATGGAGTCGCCGACGTCGACGCGGAGCTCGATCGGCAGGTGGTCTGCGGGCACGGCGTCGAGCAGCTCGTTGATCGCTGCGCTGAAGGTGTCCAGTCCCGGCCCGAGATCGCCGCCGATCCTGCGGACCTGGGCGAGGATCGCCCCGGCGTCGCGGACCACGGCGACGGTGTCGTCGTCCATCCGGTCGAGCACGCCGTTGGCGTCGCGGGAGAGCCTCACCAGCCGGTTGAGCAGGGAGATGATCTGCCGGGTCTGTTGGCGTACGGTGCGCGCCGCGGGGCCGATCGCCTCCAGAGCATCGTCGATGGTGTCCTTCTCCTGCGCCAGCGTCGCCGAGACGGCGTCCAGGGAGGTGAGCGCCCGGTCGATCTCGGCCGTGGTCCGGTTCGCCTCGGTCAGGAAGGTGGCGCTACGGTCGAGGACCTGCGCCAGGTCGGTGCCGTCGCCGATCGCCCGGTTGAGCTCATCGATGATCCTGCCCAGGTCTCCGATGCCACCGCCGTTGATGAGCAGGGACGCCGAGGCGAGCGCGTCCTCCACCGTCGGCGCCGTCGTGGACCTGGCCGGGTCGAGGCGTCCTCCTTCACGGATCACCGCGCCGCCCTCGGGCGTGGTCACCTCCACGTAGACCTCGCCGAGCGGGGTGTCGTAGCGCAGCCTTGCCGCGGAGCGGTCGGTGATGCGTACGTCCTCCTGGACGCTCATCTCGGCCAGCGCGGAATAGCCGTCGGTGGACAGAGCGGTGACCCGGCCGGCATGGACGCCGTTGACGGTCACCTTCGAGCCGACGCTGAGGTTGAGGGCGTCATCGAAGCCCGCCTCGACAGTGGTCGTATCAGCACCCGCGCCCGTGCCGGGCAGGGGCAGCGTACGCGCGTCGATGCCGCAACCTGTCAGCAGAATGCCCGCGGCGGCGGAGAGCACCACGACCCGCCTCATGGCTTCTCCCCCGTGCCGTGCGGACCGGCGCTGAGCGGGTCGGTGCCGACGATCTCGCACACGTCCGAGAGCGACTCGCGACACCGGCCCGCGAGCTCCTCGCTGAGCGCGTCGGTGAGGGGTACGCGGAACATCGCGCCGCCGGGGGCGCGAGCCTGCTCGAGGTTCTGCAGGGCCAGCGGGAGCACCTCGACGAACTCCTCGATGTCGTCGGTGTGCGCCAGGAGCAGGTCGAGCACGGCGTTGACCTGCGTCAACGCCGCCTGGAGGTCCTTGTCGTTGGCCTGGGTGAACCTGGCCAGCGCCTCGATCGCCTCCCGGGTGGTGCGTAGCGTGGTGGTGAACTCCGTGCGCTGCTCGGCGAGCAGGTCGGAGGTGGCGGCGACGTTCTCGATGAACAGCTCGATCAGCGCGTCGTGGGCGACCATCGCGCTGGTCAGCTCGTCGACCTCGTGCAGAGCGGTGACGGCTGAGTCGGTGTTGCCGTTGATCTCGCTCAGAGCAGCGGCGAGATCGGCCAGCGCGGCACCGGCACGCTGCCCGTTGGGCCCCAGCGTCTCCGCGCCGGCCTCGAGGAACTGGTTGACGCTCTTGCCGTCGCCTCCGGCGAGCCCGCTGCTGAACCGGTCCAACGCGTTCAAGATGGCGTCGAAGTCGGCCGGGGTGCGGGTGCGTTCACTCGCGATCAGGTCACCGTCGGCGAGCACCGGGCCGCCGTCGTAGCGCGGGGTGAGCTCGACATAGCGGTCGTTGGCGACCGACCGGGAGACGATCAGCGCCTGGGCGTCGGCGGGCACGGCGACGTCCTGGTCGAGCTCGAGGTCCACCTCGACTCCTGCTCCTGCCGGGGCGATCCGCTCGACCTCGCCGACCTTGACCCCGAGCACACCGACATCGTTGCCGACGAAGAGGCCGGCGGTGTCGGCGAACGTCACGGTCACCGAGTAGGTGCCGGCGAACGGGATCGCTGCCGCACTCGTGCCGAGAGCGGCGGTCAGCGCGACCACGGTCGCGACGAGCCTGCGCGTCCCCAGGCGGCTCTTGAGCAGCCGGGTCCTCATCAGCCGGGTCCTCAGCCGGGTCTTCATCAGCACAGTCCCTTCAGGTGGCAGGTGAGCCCGTCGGGCAACGCTCGGTCGTCGGGCCGGGTGTCGATCCAGGGGCCGTTGCCGGTGGCGTTGGCCAGGTAGCGTGCCGAGGGCCCGAGCACGTCGAGCCCGGCGCTGAGCTCCTTCTCCTGGGCGCGCAGTCCCCTGATGACCACGGCCAGCTTCTCCAGGGCGACGTCGAGGTCCTCCTGGTTGTCGGTGACGACCCGCTTCAGGGTGGTGGTGAGACGTTCGGCGTCCGCGAGCAGCGTCCTGATCGCCTCACGTCGGCTCTGGAGCTCGGACATCACCGCGTTGGACTGCTTCATCAGCGAGACGATCTCGGTGCTGTTGGCGTTGAGCCGCCTGGTCACATCGGTGGCCGACCTCACCAGGGCATCGGCCTGGTCGGCTCGGGTGACCACGACCTCGGAGACCGCGGAGACCCCGTCGAGCGCGGCTGCCAGATCGGGCTGTGAGCTCGCCATCGTGCGGCCGACCTCGTCGAGAGTGTTGGAGAGGAGCTCGGGGTCGAGCTCGTCGAGCGAGGCGCTGCCACGGTCGACGATGTCCTGGAGGTTGTAGGGCACGCTGGTCGCCGAGAGCGCGATGGTGTCCTCGGCCAGCTCGCCCCCGCCCGTGGGCGTGACGGCGAGCAGGTGTGTACCGAGCAGGGTGGCGACCTCGATCTCGGCGCTGGTGCGTGCCCCGAGCCGGATGTGGTCCTCGACGGTGAACTCCACGATCACGTCCCTGGCCCCCAGCGAGATCGAGCGCACCTCCCCGACCCGCGCGCCCGCCACGGTCACGTCCTCGCCCACCCGCAGGCCGGCCGTGTGCTCGAAGTGGGCCACGCAGACGCGGTCGCCGAAGCCGAGCGCGCCGGCGCGGAACACGAAGACCACCACCAGAGCGGCCAGCACAACGGCGACGATCCCGACCTTGAGCGGGTCCATGGTCCGTAACGAAGTCATTCGGAGCACACCTCGGAGTAGCGGTCATCGGTCGGTGGCAGCGCCAGCACGAGCTCGTCGACGGAGAAGTCGTAGCGGCAGACGTAGATGTTGAGCGCGTTGCGGTAGGAGGTGATCCTCCCCAGCGTCTCGATCAGCTCGGCGAAGGCGACGACGGCGCCCTTGAAGCTGGTGAGGTTGGCGGCGAAGGCGGTCACCGAGATCCTGAGGTTGTGGCTCAGCTTGCGCGCGGGAGCCTCGATCTGCGTACCGAAGTCGGCGCCGGTCGCCAGCAGCCCCGACAGCTCCTCGACGGAGGCACCGAGGGCGTCGCGCTGCTGGGCCAGGCCCTTCATCAGCTTCTCCAGCTCGCGCACCGTGGTCTCGAACTCCTCCCCCTGCGCGGCCAGGTCGGCCAGGAACGGGGTCAGGTTGGTCAGCACCCGCTCGAAGACCTGGTCGCGGGTGGCCACGAACCTGGTCAGCTCGGCGGTCTGCTCCAGCAGCACCGGGATGCTGCCTCCCTCGTCCTGGAGGACCTTCAAGATCGTGGCGGAGAGCTGGTTGACCTCGGCAGGATCGAGTACGTCGAAGAGTGGCCGGAACCCGTTGAGCAGCTCGGTCAGGTCGAACCCGGCGCTGGTCCGGCTCGCCGGGATCCGTGCGCCGGCCGCCAGTGCCTTGCCGGATCCGCGGGTCTGCTCGATCCCGAGGAACCGCTGCCCTGCGATGTTCTGGTAGCGGACCGAGAGCCGTGCGGTGGCCAGTACCGGCTGCTTCCGCGACACGTTCAGCTCCACCGTCGCCTTCCCGGCGGCGGTCACGGTGATGTCGGTGACCTTGCCGACACTGACCCCGGCGATGCGTACGGCATCGTCCTCGTGCAGGCCGTTCACATCGGCGAACTCGGCGGTGTAGGTGACCAGCTCACCGGCGACCGGCGCCTTCAGCGTGCCGAGGACGAGCGCGAAGGCGAGTGCCGCCACCAGGGTGAAGCCACCCAGCTTGAGGTAGGTCGCGGTGGGGCGGCCCGAGGAGCCGCGGAGCCCGGACATCAGCAGTCTCCCTTCGCGCTACCGCTACCGCTGGCGTAGGTCGGGCAGTCGCGGTCGCGGGTGTAGTAGGGCGGCGCCACCCGGTGGAGCATCAGGTCCAGCACGGCTCGACCGTCGTCGATCACGGTGGGGATCTCTTGGCCGATCTCGCGGTTGGCTCGGAAGCTCTCCACCACCGCGTCCTCTCTGTTGTCATGGACGGCGTCGGCGACCACCGCCGCCTGGTCCATCGCCTCGACAAGCTCGGCGCCGTGCTCGTCGAGGAACACCTGCGCGTCCGCGGTCAGGGTGAGGCCACCGGAGAGCAGCGCCGCGAGCTGCTCTCGCTTGGCGGCGATGGTCTCCGCGGTCGCGGTGCCGGACTCCAGCGCGGCGAAGAGGTCGGCCGCGGAGGCCTCCAGGGTCTCCAGGTTGGCCGCCAGCAGCGCCGCGGTCGACCGGATCGTCGGCATGTCCGCCTCGGCCTGCTCCAGCACCTTCGCGGCGAGCTCGAGGGTCCTGCGGATGTCGTCGCCGCGCCCGTCGAGGCCACCGGCGACCGCGGCGAGCGCGGCGTTGAGCTCGGCCGGACCGACGGCCTTCACCAGCTGGTCGATGCTGTCCAGGGCCTGCTGCAGCTCGACGGTGCCTTGGCGCAGATCCTGCGGGATCGTCCCGCCCGTCCACCTCTCACGGCCGGATCCGGTGGAGACCAGGTCGACGTACGCGGTGCCGAAGACGGTCGCCGGCAGCGCCCGCGCCGCGACGTCTGCCGGAAGCATGTCCGCGGCCTCGCCGTCCAGCCGGATCGCGACCGATGCCTTCGAGGAGTCGGCGGCCTGGGAGATCCCGGTGACCTTGCCGATGATGACCCCGCCCATCTTCACGTCCGACCCGGTACGCAGGGAGGCGCCCAGGTCGACCATGGCAGCACGAGCCGAGACGTGGTCGGAGAACGGACGTCCGGAGAGCACGATCATCCCGGCGGCGAGCAGCACACAGGCCAGCACGCCGGCGGCGCCGCGTACGGCCAGGGTCTGGGGTTTCGTGGTGCGGCTCATCCGGAGATCCTGAAGCCTGGGTCGCCGCCCCACATGGCGACGGTGAGCAGCATGTTGAGCACGACGATGGCCACGAAGCTGGCCCTGATCGAGCGGCCGGTGGCTTCGCCGACGTTGAGCGAGCCGGCCGAGACCGAGAGGCCGTACCAGCAGTGGATCAGCACCACCATCGCGGCGAAGATCAGGATCTTGACCAGCGAGAACCCGATGTCGCGCATGGTCAGGAACTCGAGGAAGTAGTGGTCGAACTGGCCGGGCGACTGGCCGAAGATCATCACCACGGTCGACTCCGAGGCGACATACGAGCCGAGCAGGCCGATCACGTAGAGCGGCACGATCGCGAGCATGGTGGCGACCAGGCGGGTGGCGACCAGGTAGTTGACCGGGCGCACCGACATCACCTCGAGCGCGTCGACCTCCTCGTTGACCCGCATCGCGCCGAGCTGGGCGGTGAACCGGCAGCCCACCTGCGCGCCCAGCGCGAGAGCCGCGACCAGCGGCCCGAGCTCGCGGGTGTTGGCGGTCGCCGAGATGAACCCGACCAGCGGCGCGAGGCCGACCAGCTCGAGGCCGTTGAACCCTTCGATGCCGAGCGAGGTGCCGACCGAGACCGAGAGCAGCACCATCACCCCGATCGTGCCGCCACCGACGATGATCGCGCCCCTGCCCCAGCAGATGTCGCAGAAGTGCGCCAGGCAGGTGCGCCAGTGGTGCACCAGCGTGGAGGGCACCGCCAGCAGGACGGCGGCACTGAAGGTGAGGAAGGATCCCAGCGGCACCAACGCGGCCCACCATCCGGTCGCCGGCCCCTCGGTCTCGACCGCGGCCATCACACAGCTCCGCCCGGAGCGAGCACCAGGTATCCCTGGGTGACCACCGCGTTCACCACGGCCAGCACGATCACGTTCACGACGACGGTCTGGTTGACCGCATCGGCCACCCCGCGCGGGCCTCCGGTGGCGCCCAGACCCTTGTGGGCGGCTACCGTCGTGCCGATCAGCCCGAACAGGACCGCCTTGCCCTCGGCCAGCCACAGGTCGGCGGACTGACTGAAGCTCGTGAACGCATCGAGATAGGTGCCGCTGCCGACCACGCCCCGGCCGACGTTCATCACGTAGCCCGTGGCGATCGCCGCCACCGCGACGATCGCGGTCAGCATCACCGAGAGGAAGATCGCGGCCACGATCCGGGGCGCGACCATCCGCTGGACCGGGTTGGTACCCATCACCTCCAGAGCAGCGATCTCATCTCGGATCGCGCGCATCCCGAGGTCGGAGCAGATCGCCGATCCGACCACGCACGCGATGATCAACGACGTGACCAGCGGCGCCGCCTGACGCAGCACGCCGACGCCGTTGACGGCCCCGCTGAACGAGGAGGCGCCGATGCTGTTGGCCACCGCGCCGACCTGGATCGAGGTCACCACCCCGAACGGGATCGCCACCAGGATCGTCGGCAGCAGCGAGACGCGCGCCATGAACCAGGCCTGGTCGGCCGCCTGCGCCCAGTCGAACCGGCCGGTGACGATGTCTGTGACGGCGTAGGCGCAGGCCCCGGCGCCCAGCGCGATCGTCTCTCCCACGGTCCGGAGCCCGTCGGCGAAGCGCCGCCAGACGCTGGTCGCAAGCCTCTCGGGCAGAGTCGCAGTCACCCGAAACTCCCTCTCGTCGACACTCCGCACCAATTACTACACGCGTGTAGATTCGCACACTCTGTGGCCCGTGTCACCCCTTTCCCAGTCCGTCCGCCAGCCCGTAACGTTCTGTCTGATGGCCACCGACCAACCCGCCGCCCGGCGGCGCTACGCCGCCCGGATGCCCCTCGAGGAGCGCCGGGAGGCACTCCTCGACGCGGCGCTGCGCGTGCTCGTGCGCGACGGCTACGGCCAGCTCACGATCAGCGCCATCGCCACCGAGGCAGGCGTGACCAGACCGGTCGTCTATGACGCGTACGGAGGGATCGACCCACTCCTCCATGCCCTTCTGGACCGCACTCAGCAGCGTGCCGCCGACGCGGCACTGGCACTCATCCCGACCGGCGGCACCCCGGTCGAGATCGACCGGTGGCTGGTCGAGGCGGCAGACGGGTTCCTCCAGGCGGTCCAGGCCGACCCGGAGACCTGGACCCCGGTGCTCGGCCTGACCGACGGCGCGCCGCCGGCCGTGCGCGAGCGGATCGAGAGCACCCTGGTGCTTCTGCGGAAGTACGTCGCCGAGGTGCTTCGCACCAACCTCGACCCCGGGGCTGAGCTCGATGTCGAGGTGGTCGCCCATTCGCTCGTCGCGCTGGTGCAGGAGTTCGCCCGCCTTCTCCTCTCGAAGCCCGACGACTACCCGAAGGAGCGGCTCCTGTCCGCGTACGCCGGGATCCTGGCTCTGCGCCACCCGTAACCTTCGTGTCCATGAGCTACGCAGGACTGAGCAGGCTGCTCGCCGTCCCGGAAGGGTTCGAGGCGCCGCGGGTGCTCACCCACGGCGACCTGACGGCGCGGCCGCTGTCGCGCGAGTGCCTCGCCGATGACGTACGCGCCATCAACGACGACCGCGATCTCATCGACGCGACCCGGGGCGGCGGATGGCCGACCGGCCCGACCTCGGAGGCAGACGACTACATCGACCTGGTCTGGCACGAGGGCGAGTGGAAGGAGAACAAGTCGTTCTCCTACGTCCTGGAGACGCCCGGGCTCGGCTACGTCGGGTGCGCCTATCTCTACCCGCTGGGCGTCCGGCAGGAGCTGAGCGAGGACCTGGTGGCGTACGACGTCGACGTCAGCTGGTGGGTGACGAGCGCGGCCTATGAGCAGGGGCTCTACGCGGTGGCCTATGAAGCACTGAAGAAGTGGGTGCCGGCGAACTATCCGTTCCGCCGGCCCCACTTCTCCAATGTGGTGGTCCCCTAGAGGTCAGCTCTGGATCAGCCGGGTCACGCGTAGGTGACCGGGAGCTCCTTGATGCCGTTGATCCAGGAGTGGCGCAGTCGCCGGGGCGCGCCGTTGGGCTTGAGGTCGGGCATCCGGTCGGCGATCACGTCGAAGAGGATCCGCACCTCCATCCGGGCCAGGTTGGCGCCGATGCAGTAGTGAGCGCCGTGGCCGCCGAAAGCGAGGTGGGGGTTGTGCTCGCGGGTGATGTCGAAGCTGTCCGGGTCGTCGTAGACGTCCTCGTCGTGGTTGCCCGAGGCGTAGAAGATCCCGACGCGCTGGCCCTTCTTGACCAGCTGCCCGCCGACCTCGACGTCGTTGAGCGCCGTACGCTGGAAGACGGTCACCGGGGTCGCCCAGCGGATCACCTCGTCGACCATCGTGTCGGGGCGCTCCTTCTTCCACAGCTCCCATTGCTCGGGGTTCTCGAAGAACGCCTGCATGCCGTGGGAGATCGCGTTGCGGGTGGTCTCGTTGCCGGCGACCGCGAGCAGGATGACGAAGAATCCGAACTCGTCCTCGCCCAGCGCACCGCCCTCCATCTCGGCGTTGATGAGCTTGGAGATGATGTCGTCCTTGGGGTCGGCCTTTCGCTCGGCGGCCAGCCCCATGGCGTACGTCAGGATCTCGATCGACGCGGCCTCAGGGTCCGCGTCGTACTCCGGGTCGTCGTAGGCGAGCATCTGGTTCGACCAGTCGAAGAGCTTGCGGCGGTCCTCCTGAGGCACCCCGAGCAGCTCGGCGATCGCCTGCAGCGGGAGCTCGGCGGCCACCTCGGAGACGAAGTCGCCCTCGCCCTTGGCCAGGGCGTCGTCGACGATGTTGTTGGCCCGCTCGACCAGGCGGTCCTTGAGGGCGTTGATCGCGCGCGGGGTGAAGCCGCGGCTGATGATCTGGCGCAGCTTGGTGTGGTCGGGAGCGTCGTGATGGATCAGCATCGCACGCTGCATCTCGACCTGCTCGCGGGTCATGTCGGGCGCGAACCGGATGATCACGCCGTTCTCGTTGGTGCCGAAGTTCTCGCTGTCCTTGGAGACCGCGAGGATGTCCTCGTGCTTGCTCACCGCCCAGAAGCCAGTATCCAGGAAGCCGGCGCGGGCCTCCGGCGCCTGCTCGACCCACCACACGGGCGCGGTCTTGCGAAGCTCGAGGAACTCCTGAAGCGGGACGCGCTCCTCGTTGAGCACGGGATCAGTCGGATCGAAATCCACGGGGAGAGCGGTCACGGGGGTGCTCCTTCGGCAGGCGTTCTGTCAGCTCAAGCATTTCTGTAACACGTTCTAGTTTATCGTCACACAGTGTTCGCCGTCACACAAGGCTCAGTACACAAGGGTTGCGTCGAACGAGAACACGTTCTACTTTGGGACAATCGAGTGTAACCGGTGTCACGTCATCAAGGTGTGACTGTGCACGGCCGCGCACCCGCGACCAGTCGTAACCCCCGAAGAGCGAGGTTCCATGGGCACGCCCGTCATCGTCGAAGCCGTCCGATCCCCCATCGGCAAGCGGAAGGGCTGGCTGGCCGGCCTGCACCCGGGCGTCCTGCTCGGCGCCGCCCAGGTCGAGGTGCTCAAGCGCGCCGGAGTCGACCCTGAGCTGGTGGACCAGGTCATCGGCGGATGCGTGTCACAGGCCGGCGAGCAGTCCAACAACATGGTCCGCCGCGCCTGGCTCCACGCCGGGCTGCCGATCCACACCGGCTCGACCGTCATCGACGCGCAGTGCTCCTCGGCCCAGCAGGCCACCCACCTGATCAACGCGATGATCACGGCCGGCCAGATCAAGGTCGGCATCGCCTGCGGTATCGAGTCGATGTCGCGCATCCCGCTGGGCGCCAACGTCCCCAAGGGCGCCGGCGACCCGCGTCCCGCCGACTGGAACATCGATCTGCCGGACCAGTTCCAGGGAGCCGACCGGATCGTGAAGGATCGTGGCTTCTCCCGCAACGAGGTCGACGAGTTCGGCCTCTGGTCACAGGTCAAGGCGCGCAACGCGCGCGACGCGGGCCACTTCAAGAGCCAGATCTTCGCCGTCGAGGCCCCCATGCTCGACGACGAGGGCAGGCCCACCGGGGAGGTACGCACCGTCACCGAGGACCAGGGCATCCGCGAGACCTCCCTGGAGAAGCTTGCCGGGCTGAGCCCCGTACGTGAGGGAGGCACCCACACCGCCGGGACCTCCTCGCAGATCTCCGACGGCGCCTCCGCGCTGCTCCTGATGGACTCCGACGTCGCTGCCTCCCTCGGACTCACGCCCCGGGCCAGGATCGTCACCTCCAACCTGGTCGGCGCCGATCCCTACTACCACCTCGACGGCCCGGTCCAGGCGACCGAGAAGGCGCTGAAGGACACCGGGATGAGCATCGGCGACATCGACATCGCCGAGGTCAACGAGGCCTTCGCCGGCGTGGTCATGTCCTGGGCAAAGGTGCACCAGGTCCCCGAGGAGAAGATCAACGTCAACGGCGGCGCGATCGCCCTCGGCCACCCCGTGGGTTCGACCGGGACCCGGCTGCTCACCGCCGCCCTGCACGAGCTCGAACGGCGTGACGCCACCACCGCGCTGGTCTCGATGTGCGCCGGTGGCGCCCAGGCGACCGCGACCATCATCGAGAGGATCTGATCGTGCCCGACACCAAAGTCTCAGAGGCCGAGTACGTCGTCGTCGGAGCCGGCTCTGCCGGCTGTGCCGTCGCCGGCCGCCTGGCGGCCGCCGGCAGGTCGGTCATCCTGCTCGAGGCGGGCAAGAGCGACAAGCACAACTACCTGGTGACCAAGCCCGGGATGATCGGTCCGATGCACGCCGAGCCCCGGCTGAAGAAGCTGGTCGACTGGGGCTATCACACGGTCCCCCAGAAGCACGCCCGCAACCGTGAGCTCCCGCAGCCCCGGGGCAAGGTGCTGGGTGGGTCCTCCTCCATCAACGGCCTGCTGTGGGTGCGGGGCAACCGCGCCAACTACGACTCCTGGGCGGCCGAGGGCAACACCGGCTGGGACGCGAGCTCCGTCAACGAGGCCTATCGAGGGATCGAGGACTACGAGGGCGGTGCCTCCGACTTCCGCGGTGCGGGCGGGCCGATCAAGGTCATCAAGCACCCGCGACCGACGGAGGCGTCGCTGACCTTCCAGCGGGCGACCTCGGAGACCCTCGACGTCAAGGTCCTCGACGACTACAACGCCGCCGAGCAGGAGGGCGTCTCGACCTTCCAGCAGAGCGGCACCGACGGGCTGCGCTACTCGACCTCGCGGGGCTATCTCCACGACCAGGAGCTGCCGACCCTGACCACGCTCACCCGCGTGCACGTCAGCCGGATCGTCATCGAGGCCGGCCGCGCGACCGGCGTGGAGATCCTCTCCAAGCAGGGTAGGCAGACGATCTCGGCCACCAAGGAGGTCATCGTCTCCGCCGGCGCCTTCGGCTCCCCGCAGCTGCTGATGCTCTCCGGAATCGGTCATTCCGGCCATCTGGCCGAGCACGGGATCCAGACCCTCCACGAGCTCCCGGTCGGTGACAACCTGCACGACCACATGTTCGTGCCCACCACCTGGGAGATGCCCTCCGCGGTCCACCGCGGCACCGCCGGCTACTTCGCGAAGGCGGTGCTCAAGGAGCAGACCGTGGGCAGGTCGATCCTCGGCCACACCGTCTTCGAGACGGTCGGGTTCGTGCGTACGTCACTGGCGACCGACGTACCCGATCTCCAGCTGCACGTCCTCCCCTGGGCCTACCCCTCCCCCAACCAGGACGCGCCGATCCGCCACGACGTCGACCCGCGGGCGGCGCTGACGGTGATGTCCTCGCTGATCTACCCCCGCTCGCGCGGCACCCTCCGGCTGAGCAGCGCCGACCCCACCGCGGCACCGCTGATCGACTTCAACTATCTCGCCGAGCCCGACGACAAGCGCGTCCTGCTCGAGGGCGTCGAGATGATCCGCGAGATCATGGCAGCTCCGGCCTTCGGTGATCAGGTCAAGTCGGAGATCCACCCCGGCAAGGCGATCGACTCCGAGGCGATGAAGGAGGAGGTCACCAACCGGGCCACCACGATCTACCACGGCGTCGGCTCCTGCCGGATGGGCGTCGACGAGCGTGCCGTGGTCGACCCACAGCTTCGCGTACGCGGCGTCGAGGGTCTCCGCGTCGCCGACGCCTCGATCATGCCGTCGATCACCGGTGGCAACACGAACGCTCCCGCGGTCATGATCGGTGACCGTTGCGCAGCCTTCGTCCTTGCCGAAAACTCGTAGAGCAATTCGTAGAGCCGTCCTCGAGAGCCGATCGGATCAGACATGAGCACTGAAACAGCCAAGCCCGAAGCAGGCGTACCCTTCGACAAGCTCAGGACATCGCGCCGTCCCGACTGGATCACCGAGGAGGTGCTTCGCGGGCTGGTCTCCCGGGTGCCTTCGTCGACGGTTGCGTCCTGGAAGCTCACCGAGGTCTACACCGGCGAGGTGCTGGTCGCGCTGCCCCAGTCGTCGCCGGCCGATGTGGAGCGTGCGGCTGCCGCGGGGCGGGCCGCGCAGCGTAGGTGGGCGGCGACGCCGCTCACCGAGCGGCTGGCCGTCTTCAAGCGCGCCCACGAGCTCATCCTGCGCAACCAGCACAAGATCGCCGACCTGATCCAGGCCGAGTCGGGCAAGGCGCGGCGGATCGCGTTCGAGGAGGTGTGCGACCCGCCGATGGTGATCTCGCACTACCTCAAGCGGGCGCCGAAGCTGCTGAAGGACAAGAAGCGTCCGGGCGTGATGCCGCTGCTGTCGAGCTCGATCGAGCGCCACCCGCCGCGCGGCCTGATCGGGATCATCGCGCCGTGGAACTTCCCGTTCGCGACCGGTCTCTCCGATGCGATCCCAGCGCTGATGGCCGGCAACGCGGTGCTGCTCAAGCCCGACAACAAGACCGCGCTCTCGCCGCTGTTCGGGATCTCGCTGCTCGAGGAGGCCGGGTTGCCGAAGGGGCTCTTCCAGGTGGTCTGCGGCGAGGGTCCGGACGTGGGGCCGAGCCTCATGGACAACGTCGACTACGCGATGTTCACCGGATCCACCGCCACCGGCCGGGTGATCGGCGAGCAGGCCGGCCGCAACCTGATCGGCGCCTGCCTCGAGCTCGGCGGCAAGAACCCGATGGTCGTCCTCGACGACGCCGACATCGACGAGACCGTCGGTGGGTCGATGTTCGCGGTCTTCGGCAACACCGGTCAGATCTGCATGCACATCGAGCGGATCTACCTCCCCGACGCGATGTACGACGAGTTCCGCGACAGGTTCGTGGCAGCGGTCGAAGGGATGCGGATCGAGGCGGCGTACGCCTTCGGACCGGACCTCGGAGCGCTGATCTCGCCGGACCATCTGACCCGGGTCCAGTCGCACGTCGAGGACGCGGTCGCCAAGGGCGCCAAGGTCCTGACCGGCGGGAAGGCACGCCCTGACATCGGCCCGACCTTCTTCGAGCCGACCATCTTGGAGGGCACCACGAAGGAGATGCTCCACGGGGTGACCGAGACCTTCGGGCCGGTCGTCTCGCTGCATCGCTACTCCACCCTCGATGAGGCGATCGAGCTCGCCAACGACACCGAGTACGGGCTCAACGCCTCGGTGTGGACCACCGACTTCAAGCGCGCCCAGGCGGTCGCGGCGCGGATCGAGTCGGGCAACGTCAACATCAACGACGGCCTGGCCGCCGCGTACGCGTCGAAGTCGACCCCGTCGGGAGGCATGAAGCAGTCCGGTGTCGGTGCCAGGCACGGCGACCAGGGGCTGCTCAAGTACACCGAGACCCAGAACGTCGCGACCCTGAAGAAGCAGGTCATGGGACCGCAGGGCAAGCAGACCTTCGACGACTACGCCAAGCAGATGCAGATGTCGTTGCGGTGGATGCGGAAGCTCAAGATTCGTTGATCTCGGGTGCGTTGACTCCGTCCCGCTATGCCGACCTGACCAGGGAAGAGCTCGCCGAGGTCGTACGCGAGCTCCTTCTGGTCGGTCAGCTCATCGACCGGTCCGGGATGGCGTGGTGCATCTCCGCCTTCGGGCGCGAGGAGATGGTGCGGATCGCGATCGTGGAGTGGGCGGCCGCCTCCCCCATCTACACCCGACGGATGCAGCGGGCGCTGGGCTACGCACCCGAGGTGCCGGGACAGGGCGACGTACCCACCATCTTCAAGGGGCTCCAGCTCGACATCGGCGCCCCGCCACAGTTCATGGACTTCCGCTACACCGTGCACGACGGGCGTCACGGCGAGTTCCACCTCGACCACTGCGGAGCGCTGATGGACGTCGAGCCGATGGGCGAGGCGTACGTCCGCGGCATGTGCCACGACATCGAGGACCCGACCTTCGACGCCACCGCCATCGCGACCCATCCCCGGGCCCAGGTGCGTCCGGTGCACCGGCCACCACGGACGCCTGCCGACCGGACGCCGCACTGTCGCTGGACCGTGGTGATCGACGACGCCCACCCGGAGGCGGTGGCGATCCCGGAGCTCGCTGCGAACGAGATGTCGCGGGCCGCGAGCCTCGAGCTGGCGCCGATCGATCCTGCCGACGACGGCGCAGCGGACTACTCCGGACCGTTGGTCTCGGACCTGGACCTGGCCGCCTTCTCCCGCTCCGCCCTGGTGCGCATCGCCGACGAGGTCTGCCTCCAGATGGCGCTGCTCGACCGCGGGTTCACCCTCGCACTGACGTCACGGGTCTCCTCGGCCGAGCAGCTGGCCGAGATCCGCCGCAAGCAGCTCATCGGCGTCGCGGGCATCGCCGGGCGGCGTCTCGCCCGGGTCCTCGATCTCCGGCCGGATGTCGAGAGCGCCCTGCGGCTCCTCGCGCTCCACCCGATGCTCAACCCCGCCGCGTACGTCTCGGTGGTCGTCGACGATGAGGCCCTGGTCGTGCGGCCCTCGGCCGCCGACGAGGACGCGGCCTGGGTGTCGCTGATGGCGCCGGAATGGTTCGTTCCGCTACAGGCGGCGGTGCAGGCCCTCGACCCTCACCTCGATGTCGAGGTGAGGGCGGTCGACCCTTCGACAGGCCCAGGAAACCGCGACGGCTGGCGGATCGAGGTCGTACGCCGCCCCGAACCCGCGCCCGAGGCGCCCGAGGTCGCGGTGGTGAGGTTCAGCACCGGAGCGGACTTCGCCTTCGAGCCGCGGCGGTCGCTGCCGATCACACCGGTCTAGCCAGACTCGAGGCCCTCGAGGAAGTCCTCGACCGTGGTGGCGACGCCGTCGACATCGTCGGCCCAGAGAACTGAGTCCTCACCAGGAAGAAACGCCGTCCGACCGTGGCGCACCCCGGCAGCGATCGTCCGAGCACACTCGGGCGGGATGAACCGATCATTGGCCCGGCTCATGGCGAGGACCGGCGACTCCACGCGGCCGAGAACGCCCAGGACGTCCACCTCGCGGAACCTCGTCACCGCCGCCGCGGTGCCGCCTCCGCCTGCGGCGAGTCGGACGTACCGTCCGAACCATTCGCTGAACACCGGGTCATCGACCCGACTCGGTGCCATCAATGCAATCACCGGATCCAAACACAGCCCATCGTCCAAACTGGCGATAGCGTCGTCGAAGACGCCAGAGGCGGAGGGCGCGACCAGATGCCACGCGGGCCACGTCGCATAAGTCACGACGCCTGTGACTCGATCCGGGGCCACAGCCGCACACCGCAGTGCGATCGCACCACCATCCATGACCCCGAACAGGGCTGACCGCTCCGCACCCACGTCGTCGAGCACGGTCAGCAGATCATCTGCCTGCGCCTCGATCGGAGGGATCCCGCCATCGCGGTCGGACAGGCCGGTTCCGCGCCGATCCATGATGATCACGCGGGTCGAGCGGGCGAGACGGCGATAGAAGCCGGCCAGGCCAGGGTCCTCCCATCGGATCTCGAGATTGCCGCCGAAACCCGGTACGACGAGCACATTCGTCGGGCCGTCGCCGATGACCTGATAGGCGACACGGCCGGCCGAACCACTCGCGAACCTCGTCTTCGGAGATGGCACGTTGACGGCCACCCCCAACGCGGCATCATGACGGAGAATCTCATTGACCAGTTCTTGGATCTGCGGACCGGGCTCCACGCCCAGCTGGTCGGCGAGCAGCGCCCGGACCTCCATCCAACGCTCCAGCGCCTCGGCCTGTCTGCCCGCGCGGTAGAGCGCAAGGATCAACTGACCCCACCGTCGCTCCCGGAAGGGTTCGGTTCGCACCAGGGTCTCGGCTTCGCCCGCCGCGTCCTCTGGGCGTCCGTCGAGAAGCAGCGCCTCGACCAGATCCTCCTGTACGACACGATGCATCTCCTCCATCTGCTGGACATCCGCGCCGGCGAATCGTTCCCAGGGAACATCGGCCAGCGGAGCACCTCGCCAGCTCTCCAGCGCCGTCCGCAGGTGAGCCAAAGCGGCCGTCGCCCGCCCCTTCCCCAGCTCGTAAGAAGCCTTCGCGGCGTGCTGGCGAAAGAGACCCACGTCCGTAGCGGACGGACCGGCTGCCAGACGATATCCGCCTGAGATCGCCTCCACGACGAGATCGGGTGGAAGGACGTGGCGCAGGTTCGAGACATGCACATGCAGTGCGTGCGTCGCCGTACGGGGGGCAGCGTCGCCCCAGATGGCCTCGAGAAGGCTGTCGGCCGACACGACGCGGCTCGGATGTAGCGCAAGTGCCGCCAACAAGGTGCGGGCCCGCTCGCCACCGACCTGGAGCTTTCCGGACTCGGTGAGCACATCAACCCCTCCGAGCAGGCGCACCACGCTTGAGCGGTCCTTGAGCGGACCGGACGATGCTCCACCCATGGGCCGAGTCAACCCCATGGCCCGGACACGATCAACCTTGGAGATGGAGCACCAACATGGATGTCTCGAACCCGGCCCACGCGGGCCAGGCCGTCTATACAGAGCGGGT
Organism: Nocardioides sp.; assembly: GCF_050699375.1. GTDB lineage: Bacteria > Actinomycetota > Actinomycetes > Propionibacteriales > Nocardioidaceae > Nocardioides. The sequence continues at coordinate 31,230 of NZ_JBOHDN010000153.1, forward strand.
CCTGAAGTCGTACGACGCCGTGGTCCTGCGAATGTCGAGCAGCTTCATATGGCGCTGTCCGGCTGATCACATACTCCGCCACTACGACCGGCACGTGGGTGGGACGCACCTCGACATCGGTCCCGGCACCGGGTACTTTCTCGACCGCTGCCGGTTCCCGGTGCACGAGCCCGGGATCACCCTGCTCGACCCGAACCTCACCGTGCTCCAGCATGCCGCCGCTCGTATCGCCCGATACCGACCGGACACTCGGCAGGGCGATGCGCTGGCGCCGATCGAGCTTCAGGACCGCTCCTACGCCTCAGTTGGTATGAGCTACCTCCTGCACTGTCTGCCCGGCGACATCGCGGCGAAGACGGTCGCACTCGACCACGTGCTGCCCCTGCTCGCACCTGGCGGAGTCGTGTTCGGGACGACGATCCTCGGCGACCCCGAACTGCACACCGGGGTCGGACAGCGTCTCATGGCGCTGTACAACCGCAAGGGCATCTTCTCCAACGACGACGACACCAGAGCGGACCTCGACCTGGCTCTTGCGAAGCGTTTCCCGCGATATGAGCTTGAGGTGGTGGGCGCGGTCGCACTCTTCGCGGGGTGGTTGGACGAGGACTCCGAGACACCTGCCGACTGGCCGGCCAGAAGTGCTACGGGGTGAAGAGGATCAGCGGCGGCGCAGCGCGAGGACCGGGATGACCCGGTCGGTCTTCGCCTCGTACTCGCCGAATCCCGGGCTCATCTGCTTGAACCTCTCCCACGCCGCATCGCGCTCGTCGCCGGTCCGCTCGGTCACGGCCACCTCGACCACCCCGTCATCCGGGGTCTCGATCTTGGTCTCCGGGTGTGCCAGCAGATTGTGATACCAGGCCGGGTTGTCGGGCGCGCCCGCCTTCGACGCGGCGATCAGCCAGGTGTCCGCGTCCTCGCGGAGGTTGGCCACCGGCGAGACCCGCTCGGTGCCCGTCTTGGCTCCGGTGTGGTGCACGAGCACCAACCCGCGCCCGAACGGAACCGAGGTGACGTTGCCGTCGTTGGCGCGGAACTCGTCGATGATCGACTGGTTCCAGTCCTTGTAGTCGCTGCCTGACATCGAGTGCCTTTCCCCGAGGATCGGTTTTCACCCACTCTTACAGACATTCCCAACGAACAGCGGTCATACGCGGGCGAGTGCCGCGATGCGTACCTGCTCGGCCTTGTCGGTGACCTTCGACCGCGGCCGGCCGGTCTCCTTGCCCGACTCGCGCTCGTGGGTGTCCAGCGTGTCCCAGCCGGTGTGGTCGACGACGGTCACGCCGCGCTCGGAGAGGAGGGCGTCCAGGGTCTCGCCGGTCGGGTCGGCGAGGGATCCGGCGGCGTAGTCGTCGAGGAGGGTGCGTACGGTCTCGGCGGCGCAGGCCCGGTTGGTGCCGATCACGCCGGTGGGACCGCGCTTGGCCCAGCCCGCGGTGTAGGTGGCATCGGCGCCGATCACCCGGCCGGCCTCGTGCGGGAAGCGACCGGTGGCCTCCTCGGCGGGGACCCCGTCGACGGCGGCCGAGCGGTAGCCGGTGGCGCGGACGACCAGCCCGGCGTCGATCTCCTCGCCGGAGGCGAAGCGGATCCCCGAGACGGAGTCGTCGCCGAGGATCTCGCCCGGTGTCAGACCGAACCGGAGGACCAGCCGCTTCGCGGCGTCCGTACGCGGCCGGGCGGCCAGGTCACGGAGCAGGGCCGCCTTCTGGAGGGCGGCGAAGGTGGCGGCATCGCGCTCGACCACGTCCTCCTCGTTCGGCAGATCGGCCAGATCGGCCTCGTCGACCAGGACGTCGATCGAGGGGTCATCGGCGAGGGCCCGGAGCTCCGGGCTGGTGAAGGCGGCGTGCTCCGCGCCTCGGCGGGCGGTGACGACGACCTCGCGGATGCCGCTGGCGGCCAGCTCCGCCAAGGCGTAGTCGGCCAGGTCGGAGGAGGTCAGCGTGGCCTCGTCGGCCAGCAGGAGCCGGGCCAGGTCGAGGGCGACGTTGCCGTTGCCGATCACGACGGCACGCTCGTGGGCGAGCGGGAAGGTCAGCTCGGCGCGGTCGGGGTGGCCGTTGTACCAGCCCACGAGCTCAGCCGCCGAGGTCGAGCCCGGCAGGTCCTCCCCTGGCAGGCTGAGGCTCCGGCCTTCACCGGCGCCGGTGGTGTAGACGACCGCGTGATGGGCGGCGAGGAGCTCGGCGTGGGTGACGTCTCGCCCGACCGCGACGTTGTAGCGGGTGCTCACCCGGCGGTGACGAGCCGTCTTCGCGAACCCCGAGACGACCTCCTTGGTGTCGAGGTGGTCGGGCGCGACGCCGTAGCGGACCAGGCCGTAGGGCGTCGCGAGCCGGTCGATGACGGTGATCTCGACGTCACATCGGCGGGTGGTGGCGAGCTCGTCGGCGACGTACCAGCCCGCCGGGCCGGCGCCGACCACGGCGACCTTCAGCGGGCCGCTGCCGGTGATCTTGGCGCCCTTCGGGGGCGCGGGAAGGGGCTCCTCCGGCTCGCCGACGAACTCGAAGAACGCGGCGTTGATACCGGTGTAGGGCGCGAAGACGTCCGGGACCTCGTCGTCGGGGTAGATCGCGTTGACCGGGCAGGCGTCCTCGCACGCCCCGCAGTCGATGCACTCGTCGGGATGGACGTAGAGCATCTCGGCGGCGGCGAAGCCCGGCTCGTCGGCCGCCGGGTGGATGCAGTCGACCGGGCAGACGTCCACACAGGAGGTGTCGTTGCAGCAGGACTGGGTGATCACGTACGTCATGGGTGTTGCGCCTTCCGCTGAGCCTTCTCCTGAGCTTTCCTCCGTGCCTTCCCGATCGTCTCCTCGACGACCGTGTTCATCCTGGCACCGTTGGGCCACCCCGCGTAGTGACTCAGGAAGACCACGATCTCGCGCAGCTCCTCCTCGGAGAGCTCGCCGTTGGCGTACGCCGCGGGGATCTGGATCCCGAGGACGTCGGCGGCCCCCTGGCCGGCGAGCAGGCCGATCAGCAGGAGCCGGCGGTCGCGGGTGGTCAGGCCGGGGCGCTGCCAGATGTCACCGAAGAGGTGGTCGGCGGTGTAGCCGAAGAAGTCGCCCTCGCCATCGGCCATGTCGAAGCCGTAGACCTCCTCCATCTTGCGCAGGCCCTTGGCGCGCTGCTCGGGCAGGTCAGCGAACTTGTCGGTGCCCTCACTCATGTGTCCAGTACTCATCTTTCCGTGTTCCTTGTTCAGTCCTTGGGGAGCCCGAGGCCGGGCGCCAATTGGTCGAGGGCGAGCCGGGCGAGCGGCACTTCGACGCCGAGCTCGTCGGCGAGCGCGATCGCGAAGCCGAGATCCTTCTCCCCCAGCGCGACCACATGGCCGAAGACGCCGTGCCAGAAGTCGTCGGGGGCGATCGGCGCGGTGGTGTCGCGGTGCATGATCGCGCCCGGGCCTCCGGTGATCGCGTCGGTGTGGCGTACGACGTCGCCGAGCACCACCAGGTCGAGCCCGGCCGCCTCGGCGAGGCGCTGGGCCTCGGTGGCGGCGGTGAAGGAGGCGAAGTGGAGCAGGTTGCGGGCCAGCTTGAACCTGGTCCCGGCACCGACCGGGCCGGCATGGACCACCTTGGAGCCCATCGCGGTCAGGACCGGTCCCGCGGCTGCGTACGCCTCAGGGGTTCCGCCCACGAGGATCGCCAGGGTGCCTTCGGCGGCTCCCATCGGGCCGCCGGAGACGGGGGCGTCGAGCACGTCCACCCCGTGCGGCTCGGCGATGGCCGCCAGCTCCGCGGGCGTGTCCGGCGCGACCGTGGAGTGCACCAGGACGGTCAGTCGGCCTCCCGTTGGCCGGCGGGCCGCCAGGACCTCGGAGAGGACCTGGCGCACCTGATCGTCGTCGCGCACCATCACGCTGAGCACCTCGACGGACGCTGCCAGCTCCGCGACCGACGCAGACGCCTTCGCGCCCGCGGCGCACAGCTCCTCGACGGGCTCCGGCACGACGTCGTAGACCGACACCTCGATGCCGTCCGTGCCGGCAAGCTGCAGCGCCATCGGCCTGCCGATGTTGCCGAGTCCGACAAAGCCTGCGCGCGTCACAGCCGGTTCCTCCGCCGGTCGAGTGGCCGCAGTGGTCGTGTGGTGATCAAAGCCGGAACGTCCCGCCACCGTCGACGGCGATGATCTGGCCCGAGATCCACGACGACTCCTCGGAGAGCAGGAACTTCGCGGTTCCGACCATGTCCTCGGTGGTACCGAGCCGCTTGATCGCCATCGACTTCGTCATCTCCTTGGCCGCATCACCGGCCTGCGTCCGGGTCGCCTCCGTGTCCGTCGGCCCCGGCGCGATCGCGTTGACCCGGATGTTCATCCCGCCGAGCTCGTGGGCGAGCTGCTGGGTCAGCCCGTTGATGCCAACCTTGGCCAGGCCGTAGAAGCCGGAGTAGAGGTAAGCGGCGGTCGAGGACTGGTTGACGATCGCCCCGCCGCCCCGCTTCCGCATCGCCGGGTAGACCGCGCGGGTCATCACCAGGGCACCGTTGAGGTTCACGCTCATGAACCTCTCGTAGTAGTCCCAGTCCACCGTGATCAGCAGGTCGAAGGCCATGTCACCGTAGATCGCGGCGTTGTTGATGAGCCCGTCGATCCCGCCGTACGTCCTCGTCGTCGCCTCCACCAACGCCGCCGCCGACTCATGCGAGGAGACGTCACAGGCCACGTACGTCGCGGCTCCCCCGGCAGCCTCGATCTCCTTCGCCACCCGCTCCCCCTTCTCCTCGTTCAGATCGGCGACCACGACGGCAGCCCCCTCAGCAGCCAACCCCTTCGCGTACGCCTCCCCGATCCCCTGCGCCGCCCCCGTCACGACGATCACCTTGTCCCTGAACCTCATCCCCTACCCCTCTCTCCTAACCCTCTTCTGATGCCGAGTCGGCGCAACTGCCCCAAGATCCGGCGTCGAGTCGGCGCGTCTGCCCCAGATTTCGGTGCCGAGTCGGCGCGTCTGTCCCAACCCCATCCCACCCCCGCGGGCGCCGTGGGGCAGTTGCGCCGACTCGACGCGAATTCCTGGGACAGTGGCGCCGACTCGGCATCGAAATCTGGGACATTTGCGCCGACTCGACGGGATTTCTTGGGACAGTTGCGCCGGGTCGGCATCATGTTGGCTCTGCGATCAGTTTTGTCTCGAGGTACTCCTCGAAGCCTTCGACGCCCATCTCCCGGCCGAGGCCGGAGTGCTTGTAGCCGCCGAAGGGGGCGTCGGGGCCGAACCACTGGCCGCCGTTGACGCCGATGGTGCCGGTGCGGATCCGGGCGGCGACGGACTTGGCGCGAGCCAGGGAGCCGGACTCGACCGAGCCGGAGAGGCCGTAGGGCGAGTCGTTGGCAATGCGTACGGCGTCGTCGTCCCCGTCGTGCGGGATGACCGTGAGCACCGGGCCGAAGATCTCCTCGCGGGCCACGCGGGCGGTGTTGTCGAGGCCGGCGATGACGGTGGGTTCGATCCAGAAGCCAGCGGCGAGGTCGCCGTCCTGGACCGCTGAGGAGCCGCCTAGGGCGAACCGTCCGCCCTCCTCCTTCGCGAGCCTCAGATAGCCCAGGATCCGGTCCCGCTGGACGGCGGAGATCACCGGGCCGCAGATCGTGCCGGCATCGGCCGGATCGCCCGCGCCGAGAGAGGCCATCGTCGCCGCAGCCGCCTCGACGGCCGCGTCATAGGACGCGCGAGGCACCAGCAGCCGAGTGGTCAGAGCACAGCCCTGCCCGGCGTGAACAGCAACCGAGAAGGCTGCCATCGAGGCGGCCGAGGCGACGTCGGCGTCATCGAGGACGATCGCGGCGGACTTGCCGCCGAGCTCGAGAAAGACCTTCTTCAGGCTGGGCGCCGCGGCCGCCATGATCGCCCGACCGGTGGCCGTCGAGCCGGTGAAGGAGACCAGGTCGACCCGTGGGTCCTCGGCCAGCTTCGCGGCTACCTGGTTGTCGCGTGGAGTGACGACGTTGAACACACCCGGCGGCATGTCGGTGTGCTGGGCCGCCAGCCGCCCCAGCTCCGCGGCCAACCACGGCGTGTCCGGGGCGGGCTTGAGGATCACCGTGTTGCCCGCCGCCAGGGCGGGGCCGATCTTGGCCAGGTTGATCTGGTTGGGGAAGTTCCACGGCGTGATCGCCGCGACGACCCCGACGGCCTCGCGCCGCACCGTACGCCGCGAGGAGATGCCCATGATGACTCCGATGCCGAGATCCCGTTCCCACTCGTAGGACTCGGCCAGGTCGATCGTCCACCTCAACGTCTCGACCGGGGTGTCGAACTGCGGCCCCGCCACCAGGAACGAGGGCGCCCCCGCCTCGGCGGTCGTCAGCTCGCGCAGCGCGTCAGCGTTGTCCAGGATCGCCTGGTGCAGCTGGCGCAGGCACCGGATCCGCAGCGCCAGGTCGGTCGACCAGTCGGTCTCGTCGAACGCCTTGCGTGCGGCGGCGATGGCGGCGTCCATGTCCTCCTCTGTGGAGTCGGGAGCGCGCCCGATCTCGGCTCCGGTGGCCGGGTTGAGGATCGCGTACGTCTCACCGGAGCCGGCCGCGCCGAGCTTCCCGTCGACCAGCTGCTGAGGAACCGGACAGCCAGGAACCCGCCTCATCGCTCCCCCTCCCCCGTCGAGTCGGCTCGTCCTGACGTGAGATCGCGTCGAGTCGGCTCGTCAGAACGAGCCGGCTCGGCGACGGATTCGGTCAGGACGAGCCGACTCGGCTTCTGCTGGGTCACATGGACGCCTGCGGCGACCGGCGGGGGCCAGACGGTGCTCGGCAGGTCGGCGCGCCGATAGTGGCCGGGCTGCTCGATGCCGTTCAGCGACATCCGGTCGAGCAGGCCCTGCGGCGCCTTCTTCGCCTTGACGATGTCGAGGAACGTGGTCGCGGTCGAGCCGAGGTCGAACCAGTCCCGCTGCCAGGCGAACTCCAGCCCGTCGCCGTCGGGCCGCGACGCGACCCCGAACCAGGAGCCACCGATCCCGAGGATCTCGTACTCCTCACCGGTCGCGTCGTCGGTGATCCCGGCCCGCTGGCGCCAGAAGCCGATCACCATCGCGTTGATGTCGTCGATGACCGTCGCCTGGTAGTCGTAGTGCCAGCCCTCGAGCCCGGCCATCTCGGTGCCGAGCGCCCACTCGCGGATCTGCTCGCGACCGACAGCCATGAAGTGTTCGTCGGGGGTGTACATCCAGCCGTACGTCGCGTCCTCGGCATACACGTCGGCCAGCGGCGACCAGTCGCGGTCGGCCTCCGCCTGCCGGTTGAGGTCGAGCCAGTGGGCCCAGAACCCCTCGATCTCGGCGCGGTCCATTCAGTCCTCCCTATTGATTGTCTCGGGCTCCGCTTCGACCAAGGTCAGAGCGAAAGCAGGGCAGTACCTCACGGCCGCACGCGCGGCGGGAAGCTGCTCCTCGGACGGTTCGGCGATGCGTACGACGACCTGGTAGCCGTCGTCGTCGAAAGCGAAGAGCTCCGGGGCCTCGACGAGGCACTCCTGGTGGCCCTGGCAGAGCCCCAGGTCAGCGGCGAGTCTCACGAGGAGCCACCTCGCTGCGGCCGCCGCCGGTAGCGGACCTTGCACGGCTGCTCGAGCTGGATGACCATCTTGGTGAAGTCGTCGGCGTACGACTCCAGCGGCTGTGCCGCCTCGAACGAGTAGTCGCGCAGGATGACCGAGAAGATCGCCTTCATCTGCATCATCGCGAACGCGTTGCCGACGCAGCGGTGCTTGCCGGCGCCGAACGGGATCCAGGTCCAGCGGTTCTGCATGTCCTCCTGACGCGGGTCGATGTAGCGGCTCGGATCGAAGGACGCATGCCTAGGGAAGTCGGCCTCGATCCGGTTGGAGACCCGTGGCGAGGCAGCGAGCAGAGTCCCGGCCGGGATCGTCTCGCCGAGCAGCTCGAAGTCCTCGCGCACCAGCCGCATCAAGATGATCAGCGGCGGGTGCAGCCGCAGCGTCTCCTTCAGCGCCGCCTCGAGCACCGGGATGGAGCGCAGCGCCTGGAAGGAGACATCGCTGCCGTCGGCGTAGAGCTCGTCGAGCTCGGCGACCACATCAGACATCACCGACGGGTTGCGCAGCAGCTCGATCATCGCCCAGGACGCGGTGCCGGAGGAGGTGTGGTGCCCGGCGAACATCATCGAGATGAAGATCCCGGTGATGGTGTCGGTGTCCATGTCGATCGAGATCAGCACGTCGAGCAGGTCGCGCTCCTCGCGCGGGACGCTGCCCCCGTTCGCCTTGGCTCGCGCGACCCGTTTGTCGATGATCCCCTGCACCAGCTCGACCAGCCTCTCCCGAGCGGCGTCGCGCATCCGGAAGCTCTCGATGTCCGCGTACGCGTCGACGTAGGCGATCGCGTCGGTCCCGTGCTCCAGCTCGTGATAGTGCCGGGCGAAGGACGAGTCGAGCTCTTCGCGGAACGGCTTCCCGATCAGGCACGACGAGGTGGTGTAGATGGTCAGCTCGGCGAAGAAGTCGAGCAGGTCGACCTCCCCCTCCTCACCCCAGTCGGCGATCATCCGGCGGATCTCGGCCTTGATCGTCTGCGCATGCCCGCGCATCATGTCGCCGCGCAGCGCCTGGTTCTTCAGCATCTGCTGCCGCTCCTCCGCAGAGGCGTCGAATACGACGCCCTTGCCGAAGATCGGCGTCATGAACGGATAGGCAGCCGCCTGGTCGAGCACGTCGTCGGGCGCCCGGAAGAACGCCTCGTTGGCCTCGGCCCCGGTGACCAGGACGACATCCTTGTCAGCGAGGCGGAAGCGACCGAGGTCGCCGCACTCCTCGCGCACCCGGGTGAACAGCGAGATCGGGTCGACCCGCATCTCGGGCAGGTGCCCGGTGCCGCGGATGATCTCGGGGACGCTCGGGTCCTGGTCGTCCAGGACGGTGGAGACGGTAGGGATCGTCATCGTGCCTCCTGCACAGGCGCTTCGGGGTCGACGTCGATGGTGCTGATGTGGACCCCGCGTCTGGCGGTCACGATCGTCGCGATCGCGTCGGCCAGCGCCCGGGCCTTGAGGAAGTGCGGGTGCCGGGCGAGACCCCACCTGACCCACTGCTCCAGGACGAAGCCGCCGAGCTCGCCGGGCCACTCGTTGCCGATGTCGGAGTGGGTGGGACCGGGCCGCACGATCGATGCCCTGACACCGGTGCCCTCGAGCTCCATCCGGAGTGCGTTGACCATGCCTTCGAGGCCCCATTTGGAGGCTGCGTACGCTCCCATGAACGGTCGCGGCCGCAGGGCCACGTCGGAGGAGACGAAGACGAGGTCCCCGCGCTGCCTCTCGACCATCCCCGGGCCGAAGGCACGGATCATCCGGTGCGCGCCGAGCAGGTTGATGTCGACCTGGCCGGCGAAGGTCTCCGTGGGGACATCGACGGTCGCGCCCGGGTGGGTGACGCCGGCGTTGCTGACCACGACCTCGATCTCGCCCAGGTCCGCGGTCGCCTTCGCCGCGAACTCGGCGACGGACTCGTCCGAGGTCACGTCGAGCGGGTGCGCGACCGCCTCTCCCCCGTCGGCGCGGATCGCGGCCGCGATCTCCTCGACCCGGTCGAGTCGCCGGGCGCCGAGCGCGACCGGGAAACCGGCCGTCGCCAACGCCTTCGCGGTCTCCGCGCCGATCCCGGAGGAAGCGCCGGTGATCACCGCCGGGCGTCGGTCCGGCTGTGCGTACTTGCTCATCGTCCGGCCCTCCTGGTGAACGTGACGGGCAGCTCGGCGAACCCGCGCACGCTCGTGGAATGCACGCGGACGGCGCGGTCGGCGTGGACCTCGAACCCGGACGTACGCCGCACCAGCTCCTCCAGCACAACCCGGGACTCGAGCCGGGCGAGGTTGGCGCCGAGGCAGAAGTGGCGGCCGACGCCGAAGCTCATGCTCTTCGCGAGCTCCTCGGGTGAGCGGTGGACGTCGAAGACGGTGGGCGCGGTGAAGACCCGCTCGTCCCGGTTGGCCGAGCCGATCAGGACGAGCAGCTTGGCACCGGCCGGGACGATCTGGCCGTGCAGCTCGATGTCGTCGGCGACACAGCGAGCCAACATCTGGGTCGAGGTGTCGTGGCGCAGCGTCTCCTCGATCCATGACCCGACGAGGTCGGTTCCGGTGAACACGTCCTTCATCTGGGACGGGTTCGCACCGAGATGGAGGAGTGCGTTGCCGAGCAGCTTGGTGGTGGTCTCGTTGCCGGCCACGACCATCAGGATCAGGAACGCGATGATCTCGTGGTCCCGGAGACGGTCGCCGTCGACCTCGGCCTGGATGAGAGCCGAGGTGAGGTCGTCGTTCGGGCGCTTCCGTCGCTCGGCGACCATCGTCGTGTAGTAGCCGATCAGCTCCAGCGCGGCCGCCATCCCGGCCTCGGGCACGTCGCGGACGCCGTCCTCCCGATGCACCATCAGGTCTGCCAGCCGCCGCACCTCGTCGCGGTCCGCGTCGGCGACGCCGATCATCTGCGAGATGACGTCCATCGGAAGCTTCCCGGCGAGCTCGGCGATCCAGTCGGCCTCCCCCCTGTCCTCGTTCACGGCGAGCAGGCCGTCGAGGTATCGGTCGGTCAGCGCCTGCACCCCAGGGGCGAGCTCGCGGACCCGGCGAGGCGTGAAGCCGGCCGAGACCAGCTTGCGCAGCCTGGTCTGCTCCTTCCCGTCCAGCGCCAGGAACGACATCACCCGGTGGGCGTCCTGGTTCCAGGCGCTCGCGTCGAGCGAGACGCCCATCCGGTTGGAGAAGGCGGAGTCGTTCTTCATCGCGGCGTGCACGTCCGCATGGCGCGAGAGCGCCCAAAAGTCGTCGGAGGCGTTGCGGTAGAGCGGCGCCTCCTCCCGCAGCCGCGCGTAAACCGGGTAAGGGTCCTCGTGGAAGTCGTAGTCGTAGGGATCGAAGATCTCGGTGGTGGTGCTGGTCATCTCACTCCATCTCGACAGGCTCGATACATCGCATCATCCGACGATCACTGCGACGACCGGCGCGAGCCGGTCGGCCATCTCGTCGTAGGTCATCAGGCCCATCCCCGCCTGCAGCAGCGCTCCGGAGAAGGCGAGCAGCAGGGCTTCACGTACGGCGTCCTCAGCCCCCTCCCCCAGCGCCGAGTCGAACCGCGCCGCGAACTCCGCGCCGATCCGCAGCCGCAGCCGCTCGACACCGGAGTCGCTGCCCAGCAGCGCCGGCGTGACCGCCGCCGCGAGCGCCGGCTCCTGTGCGATCCGGGTCGTCAGTCCGCGTACGGCCGCCTGCACCCGCTCCGCACGGGACCCGGGGGCATCGACCGCCGGTGTCTCGGCGAGGTGTCGCCAGAAGAGCTCCACGAAGAGGTGGTTCCTGGAGGCGAGGTAGGTGTAGGCGGTCGCCGAGGAGACTCCGGCGCGCAGCGCCACGCCGCGGACCGTCAGGGCCTCGTGTCCGACGGCCCGCAGCTCTTCCGCGCCGGCGGCCAGAAGCCTGTCGACCGTACGCGCCTGGCGGCCGTCGCGACCGCAGCGGCTCGTGTCGTACGTCTGACTGGACATGTGTCCAACTTAGAACGTGTTCTATCTTCTCGCAAGGACTTTCTGGAACACGTTTCAGGCACCGGGCGGAAGGCTGGCGAAGTCGGGCTCTCGCCCCTCGGCGAAGGCCACCAGTGCCTCGACGTTCGCCGGAGCACCCATCAGCTCGGCGAACTTGGCGTTCTCCAGCTCCCGCGCGGCAGCGATGCCGGGGCGCAGGGGCGCGGTCATGGTCTCCTTGACCGCGACCAGGCTGCTGATCGGGCGCGCGGCAAGGGTGGCGGCGTGGCTCCGGGCCGTCGCGAGCAGCTCGTCCGGCCCGGTGACCCGCCAGACCAGACCCATCTCGCGCGCCTCCTCGGCACTGATCCATTCCGCCGACAACAGCATCCAGGCGGCGTTCTGGCGCCCAACGAGCCGCGGCATCAGGAAGCTGGAGGCCGCCTCGGGAGCCACCCCGAGGGTGGTGAACGGGGTCTTGAACCTCGCCCCGGTCGAGGCGAACGCCAGGTCCGCGAAGCCGATGAGCGTGACCCCGATGCCGAGGCCGAGCCCGTTGACCGCGACGACCAGTGGCTTCGAGAACGAGGCCAGCGAGTCGACCAGCCCCACGAACCCGTGTGACGCACCGGCATCGTCGGCACCGGCAGCGGTCTGCTTCATCTCGACGAGGTCCGTGCCCGCGGAGAAGGCTCGCCCGGTGCCGGTCAGCAGTACGACGGCGACGCCAGGGTCCTCGTCGGCCTCGCGCAGCGCCTCGGCGAGCGCGACGTAGAGCTCCTGGTTGAACGCGTTGAGCTGGTCCGGGCGGTTGAGGGTCAGCGTACGGACGCGGTCGCGGTCCTCACTCAGCAGCAGGTCGGACATGTCCACCCCTCCAGCACGCCACGACGATGCGGTCGGCTTCCATGTCACTTCTCCCTGCTCGTCGCCTCTGATCGCCGCCGGCCTCGAACTCCGGCGACCCCTTCCCCAAAGACTAGAACACGTTCTAATGTTGTGCCATGCGTCACGGGATCGTTCTGTTCACCTCGGACCGCGGCATCGCGCCCGCCGAGCTCGCCTCAGCCGCCGAAGAGCGCGGTTTCGACACGTTCTACGTGCCCGAGCACACCCATATCCCGGTGCGCCGTGACGCCCTGCACCCCACCGGCGGCACCGAGCTCCCCGACGACCGCTACCTGCGTACGCTCGACCCCTGGGTCACGCTCGGGACGTGCGCCGCGGTGACCTCTAGGATCGGGCTCTCCACGGCCGTCGCGCTGCCGGTCGAGTCCGACCCGATCACGCTCGCCAAGACGATCGCGACGCTCGACCATCTCTCCGGCGGACGGGTCTCGCTGGGCGTCGGCTTCGGCTGGAACACCGACGAGCTCGCCGACCACGGCATCCCGGGCGACCGCAAGCGGACCGCGTTGAAGGAGTATCTCGAGGCGATGCGGGCGCTGTGGACCGAGGAGGAGGCGTCCTACCGTGGGGAGTTCGTCGACTTCGGTCCGTCCTGGGCCTACCCGAAGCCACCCCAGGGCCGGATCCCGACCATCGTCGGCGCCGGCGGCGGCCCCAAGACGCTGCGCTGGATCGCCCGGAACGCCGAGGGCTGGATGTCGACCCCGACCGAGGACGGCATCGGCGACAAGGTGAAGACGCTGCAGGACGAGTGGGAGTCGGCCGGGCGCGAGGGCAAGCCCGAGGTGCGGGTGCTGGTCGCCAAGCGGCCGACGCCGGAGGACCTCATCGAGTGGGCGGTCGCCGACGAGCTGATCTGGGGCGTTCCCGACTCCGAGCCGGATGCCGTGCTCACCTATCTCGACAAGCTCGCCGGACGGCTCGAGCTCGGCTGATCAGGCGAGCCGCTCACGCAGGCTGATCAGCCCAACTGCGTCCGCAGGAAGGCGACGATCCGGTCCAGGCCACCTCGCGAGGCCGGCGAGATGCCCGGCAGGGTGAGATAGGCATGGGTCGCCGTCACCGGGCAGTGCACGGCGACCTCCACCCCAGCCGTACGCAGCGCCGCGGCGTAGCGCTCGGCCTGCGGGCGCAGCGGGTCGAACCGCGCCGTGAGGACCAGGGCGGGCGGCAGGCCCACATGGGAGGCGGCTCGCAACGGCGAGGCCGGCCACTCCCGGGCAAGCGAGTCGTCGCCGCCGAGGTAGGTCTCCACGACTCCGCCGAGCCCCGGGCCACGCAGGTCGACGAGGTCGACGAGCGGGTAGACGAGGACCTGGGCGCGGAGCCGCGGCCCGCCCTCGTCGCGTGCACGCAGAGCGACGGCCGCCGCCAACGTACCCCCGGCGCTGTCACCCAGCACCGCGATCCGGTCGGCGTCGGCGCCGAGGCCATCGGCGTTCGCCACGGCCCATCGCAGCACGGCCCAGCAGTCCTCGACGGCGGCCGGATACGGGTGCTCCGGCGCGAGCCGGTAGGCGGGAGCGACCACCACGGCGCCCGTGCGGGCGGCGATCCGCCCGGTCATCCAGCGGGACTGTTCGGGCGATCCCCAGCACCACCCGCCGCCGTGGAAGGCGAGCACGATCGGTCGCGCCGAGTCCGTGCGGGCTCGCGGGAGGTGGACACGGAGCCGGACCTCCCCCGCCCACGCCTCGCGCACCTCGACCCCAGGATCGTCCGAACCGAAGACCCAGGTCAGGTAGCGGTTCGCCAGCAGCCGTGCCCTCCGCCGGCGGAGCTCGAGCATCCCGTCCACACCGCGATCCTGCCCCCGGACGACGATCCCGTCATGACCTTCGGCCGACCGACGGCCGAACGTCACGCCACAGCTGGCGCCTAGACCACCCCACATAGAACACGTTCTACTATGATCGAGGGATGGGAGACATCAGCGAGATCGAGCAGCTCAAGTACCGCTACGTACGCCTCCTCGACACCAAGCAGTGGGACGAGTTCGCGACCTGCTTCAGCGACGACGCCACCGCCGACTACGCCGGTCTCTCCTTCGCCTCGCCGAAGGAACTGGTCGACTACATGCGCACCAACCTGGCCGCCGAGATCATCACGATGCACCACCTCCACCATCCCGAGATCGCGGTCGACGGAGACCGGGCCACGGGGCGCTGGTATCTCTACGACAAGGTCTTCGCCCCGGCCTTCGACTTCGCCCTCGAGGGTGCCGCCTTCTACGAGGACCACTACGTCCGTACGTCCCAGGGCTGGCGCATCGCCCACACCGGCTACCAGCGCACCTGGGAGCTCACGACCAGCCTGAAGGATCTCCCCAGCGCACGCTTCACCGGGCCCGGCGGACCGGCCACCCACGCCTGAGACGCGCACGCCGGGAACCGGCTAGGTTCGACAGCATGCGAATCGTGTTCGGTGCCGACGACGAGAACGAGACCACCCGAGCCGTGCTCGCGGCCCTGCGGCAGCGCGGTGAGGTCGAGGTCCTGGCCGACGATTCCTGGCCCGACCTAGGCGCCGGGGTCGGCAAGGCGGTCGTCGAAGGCCGCGCCGAGGTAGGCGTGGTGATGTGCTGGACCGGCACCGGCACGGCGATCGCCGCCAACAAGATCCCTGGCGTACGCGCCGCCCTCGCGTGGGAGCCCTGGATCGCCCGCGGCGCACGGCTGTGGAACGACGCCAACGTGCTCGCGATGAGCCTCAAGCGCCTCTCCCCCGACGTCGCCGTCGAGGTGACCCACGCGTTCCTCGACGAGACCGGGACCGACCCCGACGAGGCAGCGGCGATCGACCGGCTCAACCAGTTCTGAGGCCTGGCAGACTCGGCTCATGAGCGATGCACCAGAGGTCAGCGCCCTCGCGATCAACGTCAACATCCCCACCGAGCTCCGCTGGACCGACGTACGCCGCGAGGAGGAGTTCACACTGATGACCCTCAACGTACGGCTGCTGCCCGACGGCAGGCTCGCCGCGAAGGCCTACGGACGGCCGACGGCGGGAGGCCGCGGGGCGTACGTCTCCTTCCCGGTCCCCGACCGGCCCGAGATCGTGGACCTGGTGAACACGGCCGCCGCCCGCGCGGGGCAGCTGTGGGCGGCAAACAGCGGCATCGACGGTTGAGGAAGCGTCAACCCAGCTCGCGGTAGTCGCTCCTGAAGAAGAGCAGCGGCTCGGAGGCGGAGCCCTCCTCGAGCCCGAGGACGCGGCCGACGACGAGGTAGTGGTCGCCCTCCTCGTGGACCGCGTGGACGGCACAGTCGAGGTAGCCGACGGCGCCATCGAGGTGCGGGTCGCCGTGGTGGGCCGAGGGGGTCCAGGCGATGTCGGCGTACTTGTCCGCGGCGCGCGAGGCGAACTGGTTGGAGACCGCCTCCTGGCCCGCGGCCAAGATGTTGACCGAGAAGTGTCCGGCGCGACGGATCCGGGCCCAGGCGCGCGAGGACTTGGTCGGCGCGAACAGGATCAGCGGTGGCCGCAGCGACACCGAGGAGAACGACTGACAGGTCATCCCGACCGGTCCGTCCGCGGTCTGGGCGGAGATCACGGTCACTCCTGAGGCGAACCGGCCCAGCACCGTACGGAACAGCGCGTCCGCCTCGGCGTCGGCAGGGGTCTCCGGAGGCGACGGTGGCGCCTCGAAGTCGAAGCGACCATGGAAGGACTCGATCAGCTCCGGATGCGGCCAGCTCTCAGCGGCATCGGGAGACATTCCGTCTGGCACCTCTATACGCATACCCGATCACTGGCCTACGCCGAAGTCGTGGCCCCAGTAGGAGACCGCAGTGGACTCCCGCGCGACCCACCTGTGGTCGTCGACCTGCAGTCCCTCGGTGCCGAACTCGATGTCGAAACCGCCCGGCGACTTCACGTAGAAGGAGACCATCTCGTCGTTCATGTGACGCCCGAGCGTCGCGGAAAGCTTGGCGCCGTGCTTCTTGACCCGCTCCAGCGCCCGGCCGACGTCGTCGAGCTTGTCGACCTCGAGCATGATGTGGACGCACTTGGAGTCGTTGGGGAACGGCAGGAACGCCAGCGAGTGGTGACGCGGGTTGATCCCGAGGAACCGCAGCCAGATCTTCGTGCCGGGCTCCTTGCCGGCGAACTCGCCGGGCATGCTCATCGAGTCACGTAGCCGGAACCCGAGCGTGTCCCGGTAGAACTCCAGGGCCTCGACGTCGTCGCTGACCGGGATCACCACATGGCCCATCCCCTGATCACCGGTGACGAAGGTGTGGCCGTACGTCGAGACCGCCGGGCGGCGCTCGTAGGTGATGCCGTGGAAGAGCTCGAAGACGTTGTCGAAGGGGTCGCGGAAGCGGAGCATCTCCTGCACGCGGCGCTCAGCGAGCTCCTCGGGCGTGCCCTCCTCGACCTGAACGCCGGACTTCTCCAGGTGCTCGCGCGCCTGGGCCAGCGCGGTGTGATCGGCGACCTCCCAGCCCACACAGCCGAGCTGGTCGACCTCGCCGGGCTCGATCACGAGCCGCGCCGAGACCTCGTCGATGCGGTAGTAGAGATGCTCCGGATTCGGGCCCTTGGCGGTCACCAGCCCGAGGACCTTCTCCGCGAACGTACGCCACGCCTCCAGGTCGGTGCTGGTGACGCGTACGTAGCCCATGGACTTGATGTCGATCGTCATGACTTCTCCTTGGGAGTACGTTCGCGGTGCCCCTTCAGGCTGTGCCTTTTCAGAAACGTGACCGCGACCTCGCGGAACTCGTCGGCCGCCTCGATCTGTGCCCAGTGCCCACAGCGCGGAAAGACATGCAGCTGCGCCTTGGGGATCAGCTTCAGAGCGGGGAACGCGCCGTCGAGCGGGTTGACCCGGTCCTCGCGTCCCCAGGTGAGCAACGTGTGATGACGCAGCCGGTGCGCCTCGCGCCACAGCATGCCGTCCTCGGCCGTCTCGGGGTTGTAGAACGACCAGCCCATCGAAGCCATCGCCTCACGCGCACCGGGTGCGGTCGCGTCGGCGAACCGCTGCTCGACCAGCTCGTCGGTGACCAGCTTCTGGTTGACGACCATGGTCGAGATGAACGCCCTCAGCGACTCACGAGTGGGGTCGCCGGAGAAGTCCATCAGGCGTTGTACGCCCTCGGTGGGGTCGGCGTGGAACAGGTTGAGCGAGAGCCCGCCCGGCCCCATCAGCACCAGCCGGCCCACCCGGTCGGGATAGGTCAGCGCGATCCGCATCGCCGTCCCGCCTCCGAGCGAGTTGCCCAGCAGGTGCACCTTCTCGATGCCCAGCTTGTCGAGGAGCGCGATCACCGCGTCGCCGGCGAAGCGGTAGTAGTTGCCCACCACCTCCGGCTTGTCGGAGGCGCCGAAGCCCGGCTGGTCGACCAGGATCGTGCGGAAGTCGGCTGCGAAGCCCTCCAGCGCCGAGCCGAAGTTGGACCACGACGAGGCCCCGGGACCCCCGCCGTGAAGCATCACCAGGGGGTGCTGGTCAGCTTCGACTCGCGCCTGGCTGAACGCCAAGTCGTAGTAGCGCAGCGAGATCTCGCCGGCCGCCTCGGTCTTGATCGTGACGTCGTGGGCGACGTCGTCCTTGGCGAGAGCCATCAGTACATCCCCGGGTCGACCTTGTGCCCGAACTCGGAGGCGCCGTACATCTGCAGCGCCCGCTCGGGGTCGTTGGCGGCGTGGACACGTCCCGCGTGGGCGTCGCGCCACGCCCGCTGCAGCGGGGTGCCGTTGGCCAGAGCCCGGCCGCCGGAGGCCTCGAAGAGAAGGTCGATCGCGTCGATCGCCCGCTGGGTGCCGAGGACCTGGTCGCGGCGGATCCGGAGCCGCTGGGTGATCGGGATCTTCTCGCCGTTCGCGACCAGGGCCTGCTGCTCGCGGATGTTGCTCATCAGCAGCGCCCAGGCGGCGTCGATGTCGGAGGAGGCCGTCGCCACACGCACCGCGGCGAACGGGTCCAACGACGCCTTCTCCCCGTAGGAGGCGCGCACCCGGTTCTGCTGCATGGTCACGTGCTCGTCGTACGCGCCCCGGGCCATCCCGATGATCGGTGTGGTGATCGTGGTGGTGAACAGCGAGTGGAACTGCAGCTTGTAGAGGTCGCTGGTGTTGACCGCCTGACCTGGCCCCTTGCAGCGCCCGGTCTCGGCCATCGAGAGCGTGAAGGTCTCCGGGACGAAGACGTCCTCGACCACGATGTCGTTGGAGCCGGTGCCGGCCAGACCGACGACGTTCCACACGTCGACGATCTCGTAGCGCTCGCGCGGCACCAGGAACGTACGGAAGTCGACCACCTGACCCTCGTCGTTGAAGACGAGGCCGCCGAGCAGCACCCAGCTGGCGTGCGCGCAGCCCGAGGAGAACGACCAACGACCGGAGAGGTTGAAGCCGCCCTCGGTGAGCGCCGCCTTACCCACCGGGGCGTAGGACGAGGAGACCCTGGTGTCGGGGTCCTCGCCCCACACCGCCTGCTGCGCCTCGTCGTCGAAGAGCGCGATCTGCCAGGGGTGCACGCCCAGGACGCTCGAGACCCAGCCGGTCGAGCCGCAGGCCGAGGCGATGTCGCGTACGCAGGTGTAGAAGTCGACGGGGTCGGCCTCCAGACCGCCGAAACGGGCCGGCTGCAGCAGCTTGAAGAAGCCGACCTCCTCCAGCTCCTTGACGCTCGACTCGGGCACCACCCGAAGGCGTTCGGTCTCCTCGGCGCGTTCGCGGATGGTGGGCAGCAGGTCCTGCACCCCGTCCTTGACGGCCTGTGTGTCCTTGTGGGCGCGCTGTGTCACTTCGCTCACCGCTCTGCCTTCCTGCATGGTGTCCCCAGATGTTCTCGGGCGGCGCGCATCGGACGCTGCCTATGAACCAATACTAGAACACGTTTCAGTTTTGTCGAGTCCTCGGGCATGTTTCACTCACATTCGTCTATGGTAGAACGTGTTTCAGTTCTGGGACAACGAGGTTGAGGGAGCACCATGGGAATGAGCGACGATGCGGAGCAGCCGGGGAGCGAAGCGCCCGGCGGCGACCAGACCTACGACGTCGTCGTCGTAGGAGCCGGTGGTGCCGGGATGACCGCCGCGCTCGCGGCCGCCCGCCGCCACGGGCTCGAGACCGTCATCATCGAGAAGAGCGCCTACTTCGGCGGATCGACCTCCCGATCCGGCGGCGGTGTCTGGATCCCGGGCAACCATGCCCTCGAGGCGGCGCACCAGAAGGACACCCCCGAGGCGGCCAGCCTCTACCTGGAGTCGATCGTGGGCGATGTCGTGCCGGCCGAGCGCCGCGAGACCTTCCTCGCACGCGGCCCCGAGGTGCTCTCCTTCGTCACCGGGTCCACACCGACCCGCTTCAGATGGGTTCCGGACTACGCCGACTACCACCCCGAGGCGCCCGGAGGCCGCGGCGCCGGACGCTCGGTCGAACCGGTCCCGCTCGATGCGCGGGTGATCGGCGAGGAGCTGAAGCGGCTGCACCCGCCCTATACGAAGTCGCCGGCCAACATGGTCGTCACCCAGGCCGACTTCCGCAAGATCAGCCTCGGGATGCGCACCCTCAAGGGCCCCATCACGATGGTCAAGATCGCGGTGGCGAGGATCCTCGCCGGTCTGCTCGGAAAGAAGATGTACGCCATGGGCGCGGCGCTCGCCATCGGACTGCGCAAGGGGCTGCACGACGTCGGCGTCCCGATCCGCTACGAGACCGAGCTCGTCGGCCTGGTCACCGAGGGCGGCCGGGTCGTCGGCGTCGAGGTACGCCGCGGCGAGGACGGTCCGACCGAGGTGATCCAGGCGCGCCGCGGGGTGATCCTGGGCTCGGGTGGGTTCGAGCGCAACCTGGAGATGCGGGAGAAGTACCTGCCCGCGCCGACCTCGGTCGAGTGGACCACCGGCGCCGCCACGAACACCGGCGGCGGGATCCTCGCCGGGATCGCCGCCGGCGCGGACACCGACCTGATGGACGAGTCGTGGTGGGGTCCGACGATCCCGTTCCCGGGTCGGCCGTGGTTCGCGCTCGCCGAGCGCAACCTGCCGGGCTCGATCATCGTCAACAGCGCGGGCAAGCGCTTCATGAACGAGGCGCTCCCCTACGTCGAGGCCGTCCACGAGATCTACAAGGGCGAACGGACGGGTGTCTCGCACGTCCCGGCCTGGCTGGTCTTCGACCAGCGCTACCGCAGCCGCTACATCTTCGCCGGCCTCGGGCCCGGCCAGCCGTTCCCGGGCCGCTGGCTCAAGAGCGGGGTGGTCGTGAAGGCCTCCTCGGTCGAGGCGCTCGCCGAGAAGATCGAGGTGCCCGCGGACGGTCTGCGCGAGACGCTGACGCGTTTCAACGGGTTCGCCGAGTCCGGTGTCGACGAGGACTTCCATCGGGGCGAGTCGACCTACGACAAGTACTACTCCGACCCGACCGTCAAGCCGAACTGCTCGCTCAACGTCATCGACCAGGCGCCCTTCTACGCGGTCAAGATGGCCCCCGGCGACCTCGGCACCAAGGGTGGGCTGGTCACCGACAAGCGAGCCCGCGTCCTGCGGCCCGGCGGCTCCGTCATCGAGGGCCTCTACGCCGCCGGCAACGTCTCCTCGGCGGTCATGGGCCGCACCTACGCCGGCCCCGGCGCCACCATCGGACCGGCTCTCGTCTTCGGCTATCTCGCCGCCGAGGACTGCGCCACCTCCCTCAAAGAGCTCGACGACGAGTCCGTGCCAACCAACGAGAAGGGGAACTGATGCCCATCGATCCCGCCAAGGCGATCGGCGCCTCGCTGCCGTCCCAGTCGTTCTCGTGGAGCTCGTCCGACGTGCTCCTCTACCACCTCGGCATCGGCGCCGGCTCCCGGCCAGGCGACGCGACCGACCCCGCCGCTCTTCGCTACACCCTGGATTCCGAGGCGCTCACGGTGCTGCCGTCCTTCGGCGTCGTGGCGCCGACCTTCCACGTCACCGAGCCGCCCTCTCTCGACCTGCCGGGCTGCGACATCGACCTCGCCTCGGTGCTCCACGGCTCCCAGGAGATCCACGTCGACGGCCCGATCCCCACCTCTGGCGACGCCGTCGTCTCGACCGGGATCGTGGAGGTCTGGGACAAGGGCAAGGCCGCCGTCATCGTCCAGGAGGGTGTCGCCACGACCCCGTCCGGCGACCCCCTGTGGACGGTCCGGAGCTCGATCTTCGTACGCGGGGAGGGCGGCTTCGGGGGCGAGCGCGGGCCGTCGACGTCGCTGCCGGTTCCCGACCGCGCGCCCGATGCTGTGGCTGCGTACGACGTCACGGAGCAGCAGGCGCTGCTCTACCGGCTGTGCGGTGACCGCAACCCGCTGCACGCCGACCCGGAGTTCGCCGCGCAGGCCGGCTTTCCCAAGCCGATCCTGCACGGGCTGTGCTCCTACGGCATCGTGCTGCGCGAGGCGACCGCCCTCCTCCTGGACGGGGACGCGACCCGGGTCGCCGGGTTCGGTGCCCGGTTCGCCGGGATCGTCTTCCCTGGCGAGACGATCTCGATCGAGGCCTGGGACGAAACTGGTCAAGAAGCCGGGAAGATCCTGATCAGAGCCACGATCTCGTCGGCCGACGAAGCTCGCGACGGCGCCCCGGTCCTCGCCGACTGCTACCTGGAGGCGACCGAAGCGAGGAGGTGCGATGAGCCGCGCGAGCTGTAACACGCTGTTCGTAGGACTACTCGCCCTATCAGAACGACCGGATAGTCCTACGAACGACGTGTTACACGGGAGGATGGCATGAGCGGAACGACACTCCCCGACGTACTCTCGCCCGCCGACGTCGAGGAGCGCTTCGGCGGCTGGACGGAGCAGACCGATGTGATCGTGGTCGGCTTCGGCGTGGCCGGCGGCGCCGCGGCGCTGGAGGCGGCCCGGGCCGGAGCCCGCACGATCCTCTTGGAGCGCGCGGCCGAGCCCGGCGGCACCTCGGCGATGGCCGGCGGTCACTTCTACCTCGGCGGCGGCACGGCGGTGCAGAAGGCGACCGGGATCGAGGACTCGGCCGAGGAGATGTTCAAGTACATCCGTGCGGTGAGCAAGGAGCCCGAGGAGGACAAGATCCGGGCCTACTGCGAGGACTCGGTTGAGCACTTCGACTGGCTCGAGGGCCTCGGTTTCGAGTTCGAGCGCACCTTCTGGCCCGGCAAGGCCGTCATCCAGCCCGGCACCGAAGGACTGATGTACACCGGGAACGAGAAGGTCCACCCGTTCCGCGACATCGCGGTCCCGGCGCCGCGCGGACACAAGGTGCCGGTCCCCGGTGACACCGGCGGCGCCAAGCTGGTCGTCGACCGGATGGCGGACCGGCTGGCCGAGACCTCGGCGACGGTGCGCTACGAGACCGGCGCCACCAACCTGGTCGTGGAGTCGGGCAAGGTCGTCGGCCTGGCCTGGCGCCGCTTCGAGGAGCGGGGCGCGATCCGCGCCGACGCGGTCATCGTCGCCGCCGGTGGCTTCGTCGGTAACGCCGACATGGTCACCGAGCACACGCCGCGGCTCGGCGAGAAGCTCTTCCCGCTGGCCTCCACCTACGACGACGGCCTCGGGCTGCGCCTGGGCGCCTCGGCGGGCGGGCAGTGGCGGTTCATGGACGAGCCGTTCCAGACCGCTCCGTTCTACCCACCCTCGATCCTGCTGACCGGGATCATCGTCAACAAGCACGGCAAGCGGTTCGTGCCCGAGGACTCCTACCACGCGCGTACGGCGGCCTTCGTCATGGAGCAACCGGACTCGGCGGCGTACCTGATCGTCGACTCCTTGCACATCGAGCACCCGCAGATGCCGCTGTGCCCGTTCATCGACGGCTGGGAGACGGTCGAGGAGATGGCCGCCGGGCTCGGGGTCCCCTTCGACACGCTGAACCAGACGCTGACCTCCTACAACACCCACGCCGCCACCGGTGAGGACCCGGAGCTCCACAAGGCATCGGAGTGGACCGAGGCCCAGGGCACCGGCCCGTGGGGCGCCTACGACCTCTCCCTGGGCAAGGCGATGTACGCCGGGTTCACCATGGGTGGTCTGGCCACCACGATCGAGGGCGAGGTACGCCGCGGGGACGGCTCCGTGATCGAAGGCCTCTACGCCGCCGGCGCCTGTGCGGCGAACCTCGCCCAGGACGCCAAGGGGTACGCCTCGGGGATGCAGCTCGGAGACGGGTCGTACTTCGGGCGCCGCGCCGGCCGGCATGCGGCCGGGGCGAGGTGATCTGCCCCACGATTCCGTCCGGCTGCGCGGGGGCGCCTCGTGGCCCCGGCGGCGGCCCGGTAAAGTTTGGATTGTCTCGCGAGCGGCAGACTGTTGCCATATCACATATCGCTCGATAGATAAATGGCCCGGAGTAAAATCGGGACTTTGGGCCCTACGCGGTCCCGACGACGTCTGGTTACGTATACGCGACGCCACGGGCTCAGGTCATCGTCTCAGTTCGGCATGGACGCCCCGGAGAACACCGGGACCGCCAGCCGGGTCGCCGGTTCCTGGCATTCCCGAAGCGTCCGCAGGCCATCGATCCCCGCTCGACGCCTGTCGCCGAACTAGCCGAGAGGAATCCCCATGTTCGACTTCCGGAGCCCGGTCGCCCTCATGGTCATCGCGTCCCTGGTTGTCATCACGCTCGTGGTGGTCGGCGCGATCGCCGGCAACAGCCCTTCCTGAGCCACAGCCCTCTGCGGCCGAGCTCGGTTCAGGAGCCGCAGGCCCCGGCTCATCGCCGGGGCCGCGTCCTTTTTCGTGGTCAGCGGGTGAAGACCGCGACCGTCCGGGCAGGCACTGTGAAGGTGCCCGAACCAGCCTCGAACGTGGCCGACCTGACGATGTCGTCGGCGCCACCGGCCTGTGTCGGGTGAAGGCCGTAATCGGCCCCCGCGGCCTCCGTCACCGTCTGCTGCTGGACCGTGGTGGTCGCGTTGAAGACGACCACGAGGTCTCCGAGGCGCATCGTGATGACGCCCGGCGTCTCGTCCTCGCCCGAGAGCGGGAACCGGAGCTGATCTTGGACCTCTCCCGTGGTGGACAGGTGGAACTCGGGCTCGTCCGTACGGATCCTCAGCAGATCCTGGAAGGCGGCAGAGGCGCCCTCGACATCCGAGCAGCCGGGCACGGGAGCCGACGACAGCAGCGGCTTGGCGAAGGGCCACTTGTCCTCGTTGTCTGCGGCCGGCGGCAGCCCCCGCGCGAAGCCGTTCCCCGCCTCGCAGTCCCAGTGGATGGCGTTGAACCAGTCGCCGCTGTCGTAGGAGTTGCGGTCCAGCGACTTCGAACGCAGCAGGTCGGTGCCGGCCTGGGAGAGCGAGGGTCCCTGGGAGAGCGCGGCCGTCGCCATCGCGAGGACCTGCATCCGGGAGCGCTCCGTCGTGCTGGTCGCCGCCGGCAGCTTGAAGGCCAGCGCGTCGTAGAGGGTCTCGTTGTCGTGGGCGTCGGAGTAGGCCAGCGCGTCACCGGGAGCTTCCGCGTAGCCGGCCGGCGCGCCGTTGTAGTCGACGTCGGCGCCCCGCACCCGGTTCCCGCGGGTGTCGGTGAACTCGTAGTCGGCGAGATTCCCGGAGAGACCCACCTTGATCAGGTCCTGGTAGTGGAGCAGCCGCGCCCGCTGCTCGGCCGGGGTCCCGTTCGCCTCCGAGGAGTTCGCGTCGGTGTAGAGACCGCTCGCGAAGCCCTGGACGCCTGGGTCCGCGTCGAACGGCGACCCGCCGCGTACGGCGTCGCGTGAGCGGTCGTTGAACGTCGCGATCCCGGTGCCGGCCATGTTCTTCTGGGTGGCCTGCACGAACCGGGCGTCGTCGGCGATCTCGCCGAAGTTCCATCCTTCGCCGTAGAGGATGACCCGCTTCCCGTCGACCCCGTCCTTCGCCGGCGTGAGCGCGTCGAGGGCCTTCCGGACGGCCAGGATGTTGGCCTTGGGATGGTGGCCCATCAGGTCGAAGCGGAAGCCGTCGACCTTGTACGCCTTGGCCCAGGTCACGATCGAGTCGACGACGAGCTTGCCCATCATCGTGTTCTCCGGAGCCGTGTTCGCACAGCAGGTCGAGTTGGCGACCGAGCCGTCGGCGAGGAGCCGCTGGTAGTAGCCGGGCACGATTCTGTCGAGCACCGACGTCCTGGCCTGACCGCTGCTCGTGGTGTGGTTGTAGACGACGTCCATGACCACGCCCAGCCCCTCCTCGTTGAGGGCCTTCACCATCCGTCGGAACTCGACGGTGCGGGCCGTACCGTCCGGGTCGGTGGCGTAAGACCCCTCGGGGACCGTGAAGTGGTAGGGGTCGTAACCCCAGTTGTAGGCGTCCTCGGCGGCGGTCTTCGAGACGCACTCCTGCTGCCGGTCGCTGTCGGCCGCGAAGGACTTCAGGTCGCATCCGGGGGTGGCCTGGTCGGACTTCTTCTCAGGGATCGTGGAGATGTCGAAGGCCGGCAACAGGTGGACGTACGAGGTGCCGGAGTCCGCCAGCTCACGCAGGTGCTTCGAGCCGTCGCTGCCCTTGTCGGTGAAGGCGAGGTAGCGGCCCGGGTGGTCACTGGTCTCGTCCTCGACCGAGAAGTCGCGGATGTGGAGCTCCTGGATCTGGGCGTCCTTCATCGCCACGGCTTTCGGCTTCTTCAGATTCGACCAGCCCTTGGGGGCGAGCGACCTGTCGTCGAGGTCGACGACAAGACTGCGCTCGGAGTCGACCGACAGCGCGACCGAGTAGGGGTCGGTGACCTTGTTGGTCACGACCTTCTGGACGCTCGGCGCCCAGACCTCGACGACGTAGCGGTAGGCCTGGCCGCGCCAGGCGGAGGCCGGCCCGATCACCGACCACACGCCGGTCGCGTCGTCGCGCCGCATGCGCACGCTCTTGTCGCCGAGCTCCAGCTTCACCTCGTGCGCGGTCGGCGCCCACACGGACAGCCTGACCTTGCCTCCCTCGAACACCGGTCCCAGGGAGGCCTTCTTGGCCTTCGCCCCGTAGATGTCGTCGAGGACACCCTGCGTCTGCACGCCGGTGGCCGTGACGAGAGCGCCGTTCGCGATGCGCTGGGTGAGCACGACCTGGCCGGCCAGTGCTTCACGGACACGGTCGCGGTCGCGGGCGTCGACGGTGAACGCCGCGTAGCTCTTCAGGTGCGGGAACCGCGCCAGCTGCTCATCGGAGAGCGACGAGGCCTGGAGCCGAAGCCAGCGCCCCTCACTGCTGAGAGCGCCGCGGTGTCCTGAGCCTGTCGAAGGGTCCTCGACGGTGATACCGCCGTCGCGGTCATAGACCAGCTGGGTGGACAGAGCCGAATCACTCGCCATCTCCCCCGGCAGGACGACGGTGTCGGCGTCGATCCACTGTGCCTGTGCCTTGGTCAGGCCGAGCTCAGGAGCCGAACCGACCGACGGCAGCAGATAGCTGGTCTCCCCCGAGCTGAGCCACACCTCGTGGCCGTAGGTCGTCAGGTCGAGCGAGCGGTCGGTGGGGA
This sequence comes from Nocardioides sp., assembly GCF_050699375.1. Lineage (GTDB taxonomy): Bacteria > Actinomycetota > Actinomycetes > Propionibacteriales > Nocardioidaceae > Nocardioides. The sequence continues at coordinate 58,042 of NZ_JBOHDN010000153.1, forward strand.
CGTCCTTCTCGTCTCCCTTGTGGACGATGTAGCTGAGCGACGTCGCGCCCTCGGTCAAGGGCACCTCGAAGGTGACGCCGTAGGCGTCCTCGCCGGTGGGACGCAGCGGCCGGGACCAGTCGGTGGGTTCGGCGGCACCGGTCCAGGTGTGCAGACCCCAGCCGTCGTAGTCGCCGTCGGCCCGGTGCAGATGGATGATCGCCTTCGTCTTGTCGGGCTCCGGGTAGACACCATCCGGTTTGGTGGTGTCCTGACCGTCCCTGCCCGCCTCGATCCAGACCTCGCCGGTCTCGGCGAGGTCGACCGTCCGCTCGCCACCGTCGGCGGAGCCGTCATTGTCGACTGTGTAGGTCACCGAGGAAGCACCTTCGGGGACCTTCACCCAGGCGAAGGCGCCGTAGGCGTCACGGCCGACGAACTCCCCCGTCTGGTCACCGGAACCGAGGGTCCAGCCGGCGTAGTCACCGTCGGCACGCCGGTAGTGCACGACCACGTGGTCGCGGTCGACGGCACTCGGCTCCTCCGCCTCGGGCGCCTGTCCTGCGCTCGTCTCGGCGAGTGCGCTCGCGGTCCTCCCGTCGCGGTCCACCACCACCGCCTTGTAGCGCAGGGCAGTTCCGGCGGACACGGTCTCGGGGACGTACTGGGTGATCTTGTACGGCGCGTGGTCGACCGAGCCGAGCGTGCGCCACTTCCCGTTGCCGACCTGGGCGGCGAAGACGACGCGTGCGTCGGCGCTCTCCCCCGGGTCGGCGGAGAGCGTCACCGTGCCGGTGGCGCCGGCGTCCGGAGCGGTCAGGGACAGGGTCGGCCTCGCCTCAGCAGCGGGGAGCTCACCCTCGGCGCGCAGCACCACCGACGAGAGGGCGGGCACCGTCACGGTGATCTTGCCGCCGGCGGCGGCCGTCTCGGTCTCCTCACCGCCGTAGACGGTGCCGAACGCCGCCGACTCCACCGGCACGGTGACGGTCTTCGCCTCGGTGGCGTTGTTGATCGCGACGACGTACTCGCGGTCCTCGCCGGTGCGCGAGAACGCGTAGACGGAGTCCTTGGCGTAGAGCTCCCGCTGGGCACCGTCGGTCAGCGCGGGATTGTCCTTGCGGAGCTTCGCGAGTGCGGCGATCGATCGGTAGAGCGGGTGCTCGGTGTCGTACGCATCGTCGGCATGGGTCCGCTCGGTGCCGATCTCGTCGTCGTCGAGGTAGTCGGCGACCTTCGACCCGAACATCGTCTGGCGGGCGTCCTTGTCGCCCCCGGCGCCGGTGAAGCCCTGCTCGTCGCCGTAGTAGACGACGGGGTTGCCGCGGGAGAGGAACATCAGCTCGTTGGCGAGCTGGTCGCGTCGCAGCAGCTCGGCCTCCGATGCGTCCGGGTTGTCCGCCTTGATGAAGGTGCCGATCCGGCCCATGTCGTGGTTGCCGAGGAAGTTGACCTGCTCGTACGCGTTCGCCTTGTCGCTCGCGTACTTGTAGTCGTCGGCGAACACCTTTGCGAGCCGGTCGGCCGACGCGCCCCGGGAGGCGTAGGCGCGGGCGGCATCCTGGAACGGGAAGTCGAGGGTGGCGTCGAGGCGGCCACGCGTCACGTACGGCGAGGTGATGTCGGAGTCGGCGGAGAAGACCTCGCCGAACATGAAGAAGTCGTCGCGTCCCCGCTTGGCGGCGTACGCGTCGAGGGCCGTGGCCCACTGGGTCCAGAACTCCAGGTCGACGTGCTTGACGGTGTCGATCCGAAAGCCGTCGATGTCGAAGTCGCGCACCCACCTCTCGTAGATGTCCTTCATCCCCTCGACGACCTCGGGACGCTCCGTCCACAGGTCGTCCAGCCCGCTGAAGTCACCGTAGGTGGTCGACTCGCCCTCCCAGGTGGAGTCGCCGCGGTTGTGGAAGAGGGTCGGGTCGTTGAGCCACGACGGCACCATCTCGCCGGTGTTCGTCGGCATGTAGGGGAACGAGTCCTCGTCGACCTCGGACCCATCATCGCCCGCGGCGTCGTCGAAGGGGCGACCCTTGGTGTCGAGGTAGGGGAAGGCTCCCTTCGGGCGGTAGTCGTACTTCTTCTCGGTGTAGTCGACGGTGTCCGCGGTGTGGTTGGTGATGACGTCGAAGAAGACCTTCATGCCCTTCGCGTGAGCCTCGTCGATGAGGGTCTCGAGGTCGTCGTTCGTGCCGAAGTGCGGGTCGACCTGGGTGAAGTCTGTGATCCAGTAGCCGTGGTAACCCGCCGAGGCGTCCTCGCCCTCACCCTGGACGGGCTTGTTCTTGAAGATCGGCGCCATCCAGATCGCGGTGGTGCCCAGGTCCTTGATGTAGTCGAGACGCTCGGTGAGGCCGTCGAGATCGCCGCCCTGGTAGAAGCCCTTGTCGGACGGGTCGAAGCCGGTCGACATCCGGGAGCCGGTCAGTCCGCCCTCGTCGTTGCCGGTGTCCCCGTTGGCGAACCGGTCGGGCAGCACGAAGTAGAACTGCTCCTTGGTCGCGTCATGGCGGGCCGGCTCGGCGGCCAGCTTCGCGTCCGATGGCGGTCTCGGCGCGGCAGGAGCCGCGGACGCCGACGTGGTCGCGTACAACGATGCCGCCAACAGTGCGGTGGCAAGCATGGCCGCGACGGTCGCCGCCTTGCGGGGCGCGCTGCGTGCGCCGTTTCTTCGATTCACCTCGAGGGCCTCTCTGGATCGTGCGGGGTCATACGTGGATGCCGGCCGTCCGGCGGCTATGGGGGCGGCGCCGGACGACCGGCCGATGGTGACGGGTCAGCCGCAGCTCCTCGCGCCGGTGTGCAGCGCGAGCGCGGTGTTTGACCCGAGGGTGGCGGTGAACTGGCCGGAGTCGTTCACGGTGACGGGGTTGCCCGTCTGTACGTCGCAGTAGCCGCCTGCGGGCAGGGACGTCTCGAAGGTGCGGGTCAACGACGAGGACTCGTGGTTGATCGCGACGTACGCCTTGCTGCCTCGCCCGAACGCGATCTGGTCAGCGCCGTTGTCCCACCAGTCGGTGACGGCCTCGCCGCGTGCGGCGTTGCGGAAGGCGACCATGGAGGAGATCTCGCGCCAGGCGTGCTGGCACTTCCACCCGTCGGAGTAGCAAGCGGCAACCGCACCGCCGCTGGGCGGGCCGGCGTCCCGGTCGCTCCACTCGTAACCGGAGTGCACGTCGGGTGAGCCGTAGGGCCAGGCCAGCATGAAGACGTTCGCCAGCGTGTAGTTGGCGCCGTCCTTGTAGCTGAGGGTGTCGCCACCGCGCTCGGTGTCGTGGTTGTCCACGAAGACGGCCGCACTGCCCGAGGCCATGTGCCCCCAGCCCTCGCCGAAGTTGCTCAGGTAGGCGAGGCTCTCGTTGTTGAAGACCCGCTTGAGGTCGCGGGCGTAGCGGAACTCCTGGACGTCGCCGGTGCCGATGTACTCGGTGGGCGAGACCGCCTCGCCGGCGCCGAAGATCGCCTCCTGCTTCCAATAGGCGTTCGGGTTGGTCAGGCGGGACTTGATGTTGGCGAGGTCGCCCGCCGCCATGTGCTTGGCGGCGTCGATCCGAAAGCCGTCGACGCCCAGGGAGAGCAGGTCGTTCAGGTAGCCGGCGATCTTGCCGCGTACGTAGTCCTCGCCGGTGTCGAGGTCTGCGAGGCCGACCAGCTCGCACTCCTGGACGTTTGTGCGGTCCTGGTAGTTGCTGATCTGCGAGGTGCAGTTGTCCATGTCGGGGGAGGAGTAGAGGCCGGGGTAGTCGTACTTGCTGTAGGACGAGCCGCCGGTGCCGGTGCCCGAGCCTGCTGACATGTGGTTGATGACGGCGTCGGCGACGACCTTCACACCGGCGGCGTGGCAGGTGTCGATCATGTTCTTGAAGGCGTTCCGGTCACCGAGCCGCCCCGCGATCTTGTAGCTGACGGGCTGGTAGGACGTCCACCACTGCCCGCCCTGGATGTGCTCCTGGGGCGGGGAGACCTGGACGTAGCCGTAGCCGGCCGGGCCGAGGGTGTCGGTGCAGGCTTTGGCCACCGAGGCGAAGTTCCACTCGAACATCACCGCGGTGACGTCCTTCTCCCCCGGCGGCGCGGCTTGCGCCTGTGCCGGGAAGGTGAGGGCTGCGGCGGCTCCTGCCATGAGGGCAAGTGCGGCAGCCATGGACTTTCTGGCCATGGTTCCTCCTATGTTTGAGGTTGAGTCTTGCTGCAATGTCTTGCGCAAGCTTTCAGGGCGCTACTTGAGGTACGGGCCGTTCGCGCCGATCTTGCCGGGCGCGGCGTTCGCGCCACCCAGATCGAGGACGTACGCGCGAAGGTTGCCCTTGCCGGGTGCTGCCACCGTGAGCGTGCCGTTGGTGACGGTCTTCACGTCACCGGTGACCGCGTCCTTGTACGTACCGTTCGGGATGTTGCTGTACGTGGCGCCGTCGGTGACGGTGACCAGGGCGAAGCTGTCCACGCCCGCCGAGCTGTCCGTGAACCGCCGCTTGAACGCCATGTTCCCGCTGATGCCGTCCGTCGAGTACTGGCCCATCTGCAGTGCGGGCACGGCCCGCCGGATCAGGTTGAGCCGCTGGACGTGCTTGACCAGGGCTGAGTCCAGCGTGGTGGCCACGGCTCCGGAGGCGCTGTCGACCACGCCGAAGTCCGAAGCGGTGACGGTGCCCTCGACCTTGTCGCCGTAGTAGGCGCGCCCCGTCGTCGCCAACGGGCAGGAGGGCCCGCAGTCGATCTTCTGGCCCTTCTGGAACTCGATCTCGGAGCCGTAGTACAGCGTCGGGATGCCGCGGAACGTCCACATCAGGGACATGTTCTCGGCCCATGCGTCGGTGCCACCGGTGTAGCGCTCACTGCTCTTGTTCGGCCCGTAGTCATGGCTGTCGACGTAGACGACGTTGTAGGTGGCGTCGTTCGTCGAGTCGTCGGAGTCCTTACCGTTGTGGAAGGCGTTGGACGCGTCGCCGAAGTTCATGTGCATGCGCATGTCGATGATGTTCATGCCGGAGAACTTGCTGTGGTCGGGCGCGTGGTAGCTGTTGCCGTCGAGGAAGGCGTTGGTCGAGGTGGGCTGGTTGCCGGTGCCCATGCCGTTCTCATAGTCGAACTGCTCGATGGCAGCCACCTCGTCGTCGGCCGAGTACTCCCTGCGTTCCTTCCAGGTGAAGAACTGCGCGGAGTGGTTGACCGAGCCACGGTTCCACTTGTCGTTGACGAAAGCGGCCACCTCGCCGAAGACGAAGAAGTCCTTCGCCTTCTCGGCCCCGAACTGCTGGGTGACGCGCTCCTGGATCGCGGGCAGGAACCGGCGGTTCCAGGTGACCCGCGGGATGTGTACGGCGGTGTCGACGCGGAAGCCGTCGACCCCCATGTCGATGTACTTGTTGTAGGCGCCGATCAGATAGTTCTGGACCTGCGCGTTCTCGGTGTTGAGGTCGGCGAGATCCTCGTGCAGCCAGCATGAGCGGGAGTCCTCGCCCTCCCAGTTGCCGATCCAGCACTGGTGGTACAGAGACGCGGGGAACATGCCCGACGTCGGGCTCGGCCACTGGCAGTTGTAGATGGTGTAGCCCTCGGGGCTCTTGCCGCCTGTGGGCACGCCCCAGTTGAGGCAGGTGTTGCCGCTCGGCTCGGCGGTCGACCACAGGTCGCCGTTGTAGTAGGACTTGCCCGAGACCGGCTCCACAGTGAGCCCGTCGTACTCGAAACCGTCCTGCAACTGGTCGTAGTACCAGCTCCACTGGCTGTCCCGGACGCCGTAGACCGTTGGGGTGAACAGGTCCTTGGCGCCCCATCGCGAGGAGTGGTTGTAGACGACGTCCTGGTAGATCTTCATTCCTTTGGCGTGGGCGGCGTCGATCAGGTCCTGGTAGGAGGCGCCGGCAGACTCGAGGCGCGGGTCGACCTTGTAGAAGTCGTAGCCGTGGTAGCCGTGGTAGTCGTAGTCGGAGCGGTTCAAGACGACCGGAGTGACCCAGACCGCGGACATGCCGAGGCCCTTGATGTAGTCGAGCTTCTCGACCAGGCCCTTGAAGTCACCGCGGAACATGGGGTCGTTGTTGGCCGCGTTGCCGGACTTCACGTGCTGGCTGCCGCCGCGGTTGTTGGAGCTGTCGCCGTCGTAGAAGCGAGCGGTGAGGACGAAGTAGATCGGGTCCTTGCGGGGGTCGCCGCCGAGCGGGGTGCCCGTGCCCTGCTCGGGCTGATCGCCGGTGGTGGCCTGCGCCTCCGCGCTCGCGGCCGACAGGTTGCCCGCCGCGTCCAACGCCTTGACCGTGTACACGTACGCCGTGCCCTCCTCGAGTCCCGTGTCGGAGAAGACGGTCGACGTCGCGGAGATGACAGAGGTGCCGGCTGTACCACCGGTGCGAGTGATCTGGTAGCCCGTCACACCCGTGTCATCGGTGGCGGCGTCCCAGGTGAGGACGATGGAGGTGCCGGTGGCAGCGGCACCGACATTGCCCGGTGCGGACGGGGCAGTGGTGTCGGGGTCGGCGGCCGCGCAGGGGTCATCGGCACTCTTGGTGGCCGTCCCGGCCCTGACGGTGTTGATGCCGGCGCCGAGCTGGTAGTTGGCGCCGTTGTTGTTGTCCCAGGTGCCGTTCCCGTTGTTGAAGGTCGCCTGCCACGTGGTGGCGCTGCCGAGGTCGACGGTCCTCTTCACCCACCCGGTGCAGCCAGCCTCCAAGCCGATGCCGGGGGCAGTCGTCCATGCGCCGCCGGCCGGGCCCCAGTGCAGGTTGTAGGTGCTCCAGCTGACGCTCGTCGTTTCGTAGTAGACGGTCGCGGCGTTTCCCTCGGGCGATGGCTCGTCGGCGCAAGGGTCGCTGTGGGCGACGACGCCGTCCTTGACGGTGACCACGCCGGTGCCCAGCTGGTAGTTGCTGCCGCCGTTGTTGTCCCAGGTGCCGCTGCCGTTGTTGAAGGTCGCCTGCCAGGCGGTGGCGGCGCCGAGGTCCACGGTCCCCTTCACCCAACCGGCACAGCCGGCCTCCATGCCGACGCCGGGCGCGGTCGTCCACGCGCCGCCGGCCGGGGCCCAGTGCAGGTTGTAGGCCGACCAGTCCGTACTGGTCGTGGAGAAGTAGACGGTCGCCGTGTTGGCGGTCGTGGCGCTCACCTTCGCCGCGCCGGCCGATGCGCCAGGCAGCAACGTGACCAGGAGAGCGATCAGCACGGTGAACACTCGGCCGGCCGGAGCCGGGCGTAGGAACAGATTCATAAGAGCTCCTCGGTGGGGGCCGCAACGGGGATGCATCTTGCTGCAAGATCTTGCAGACAGACGGTAGAGTGATCTGCATCACACGTCAACCCCGTTGACCTGCGCACCTTTGAACCGCGCCACCAGGAGGAGTCTGACGGCGCAAGAATTTGCGCAACCTTTCAGCGCGTCAGGCGGAGGCGAGCACCAGTCCGCTGGTGGGGACGCCGGTGCCGGCGGTGACGAGGACATGGGCGGCGCCGGCGACCTGGTTCACCGAGGTGCCGCGCACCTGGCGTACGGCCTCGGCGACCCCGTTCATGCCGTGCAGGTAGGCCTCGCCGAGCTGGCCGCCATGGGTGTTGACCGGCAGCCGGCCACCGAGCTCGATGGCTCCGTCACGTACGAAGTCGCTCGCCTCTCCCCTGCCGCAGAAACCGAGCTCTTCGAGCTGCATGAGTACGTAGGGGGTGAAGTGGTCGTAGAGGACCGCGGTGTCCATGTCGGCCGGGGTCAGGCCGGACTGGCGCCAGAGACCCTTGGCGACGACGCCCATCTCCGGGATGCCGATCTCGTCGCGGTAGTAGGAGGTCATCACGTACTGGTCGGCGGCGCTTCCCTGGGCGGCGGCCGCGATGTGAGCCGGCGGGTTGGGCAGGTCGCGGGCCCGCTCGGTGCTGGTGATGACCATCGCGACCGCGCCGTCGGACTCCTGGCAGCAGTCGAGCAGGTGCAGCGGGTCGGCGATCATCCGAGAGGCCTGGTGGTCCTCGAGGGTGATCGGCTTCTGGTAGAAGAACGCGTTGGGATTGGTCGCGGCGTGGCGCCGGTCGGCGACCGCGACGGCCCCGAAGTCCGCGCTGGTGGCGCCGTAGTCGTGCATGTAGCGGCGCGCCTGCATGGCCACCGTCGCGGCGGGCGTGCTGAGGCCGTAGGGGTAGGTCCAGGCGTTGTCGAGGCCGTTGGTGTTGACCTGCTGCGAGGCCCAGGACTGCACCTGGCCGAACCGCTGGCCGGAGCGCTCGTTGAAGCCGCGGTAGGCGACCACCACGTCCGCGACTCCGGTCGAGACCGCCATCGCGGCCTGCTGGATCGTCGCGCAGGCCGCGCCACCGCCGTAGTTGATCCGGGAGAAGAACCTCAGGTCGCCGAGGCCGAGCTCGCGCGCGAGCGCGATCTCGGAGCTGGTGTCCATGGTGAACGTGGTCAGCCCGTCGACGTCGCCCGGGGTGAGGCCGGCGTCCTTCAGGGCCGCTCTGGTCGCCTCGACCGAGAGCTGGAGCTCCGACCTTCCCGACTCCTTGGAGAACTCCGTCGCGCCGATGCCGACGATCGCCGCGTCCATGCTCATCGCGCTCCCCCCGTGGTCGAAGCCCTGTACCCGGTGGTCGAAGCCCTGTCCCCGGTGGTCGAAGCCCTGTCCCCGGTGGTCGAGCCTGTCGAGACCTTCACCGTGCCGGTCACATGCGCCCCGAGCGACACCTCGCCCCTGACGTCGATCGTGGCGATCCCGTCGGTGACGTCACTGACCTCACCGGAGAAGGAAAGCGTGTCGTAGGGATAGGCGGGAGCGCCGAGCCGGATCGCGATGCCCTTGATCTGCACGTCGGGGCCGGCCCAGTCGGTGACGTAGCGCTCGCACAGCGCCGTCGAGGTCAGGATGTTCATGAAGATGTCCTTCGAGCCGGCCGCCTGGGCGCGGTCGCGGTCGTGGTGCACGTCTTGGAAGTCCCGGGTCGCGATCGCCGTCGAGACGACCAGTGTCGGGGTGATCGGGAGCTCCCAGACCGGGATCTCGTCGCCAGCCTTCATCACGGCCTCCCTTCGACAGGCTCAGGACATCGCCTCCAGACCGGGAGCGTCAGCTCCTCATCGATGACGTTCCAGTCGACGACCAGGCGCTCGCCGATCCGCAGGCCGTCCTCGCCCTCGGACGACACGCCGGTCACCTCGGCCACCATGCGTACGCCCTCGGGCAGGTCGAGCAGGGCCACGACCAGCGGAAGCTCCTTGCCGGGCAGCTTCGGCGCATGGACGACGGTGAACGAGTAGACCGTGCCCTCACCGCTGGCAACGACATGACCGCGGTCGTACGCATCGCACCTCTGACACGCCGGGCCCGGCGGGTGGCGCAGGGCACCGCAGGCGTTGCAGCTCTGGATCCTCAGCTCCTGCTTGGCGGTTCCTTCGAAGAAGTACGCGTTGTCGCGCCCGATCACGGGCCGCACGGGGCCGCTCATGAGATCGATCCGCTTCCGCCGGCATTTTCCCGCCATGGCGTGGATGTGCGAGCCGATCCGTTCCGCGCGACGCGCATTTTCCCGCCATGGCGGGAAAATGCACCGCCGCGCTCAGACCCGCTCATCTCTTGTCCTCGCTTTCGACTCGTGGGACGAATTTCAGCACGCGGAACAGCATCGTGGCGACCCGCTCGCTGTGCCCATCCTCGTGGCGCACGTACCAGGTGCTCCTGGAGGTCACGAAGTAGCCGACGCCCATGCCGGTGCTCTTCGGCCCGGCGACGGAGTCGAGCGCCGTGGTGACCCGGACCTGCTCGCCGACGCACAGATAGCGGTCGTAGCTCTGCTCGGAGTTGGTGCCGAGGACGCCGGTGAAGCCGGCGTCGGAGAGCACGTTCATCATCGCGTGGAGAGGGTCTCGGTCGGGGTGCTTCCCGCCTTGGCCGTACATCGTCCAGACCTGCGCCATCGACGGCGGCGCCTCACCCTGGTGGAACCGCTCGGACTCCAGGCACATCGCCTCGAGCCAGTTGTTGATCGTGGGCTGGTTGACCAGGTCGCGGGCGTCGCGCTCGGCGGCCTCGCCCCACGCCTTGACCTCCTCGGCGGCGGCCATGATCTTCTCGTGGACGGCCTCGTCCACCAGGCTGTGCACATCTCGGGGCTTCTCGCTCATCGCGGGACCCTCGGCATCCCCAGTCCGAACATCGCGATCAGCTCCCGCTGGACCTCCTGGACGCCGCCGCCGAAGGTGAGCACGAGGTTCCGCTTGGCCTGTGCGTCGAGATAGTCGAGCAGGCTCTTCGTCACGGGGTCGCCGGGGTCGCCATGGCGATGGACGAGGGCGATCAGGTCGGCGAGCAGGTGCTGGACCTGGTCGGCCGCGAAGACCTTCGACGAGGACGCGTCGGCGACCTCGATGTCCCCGGCCTCCGCGGCCTTGGCGACCGCCCAGTTGAGCAGCTCGTTGACCCGGAAGACGGCGGTGGCCTCCCCCAACAGCGCGCGTACGTCCGGGCTGTCGGTGATGCCCTGGGCCTGCGCCCAGCCGACGACCCGGTCGCGCAGACCCTCGATCCGGCCGGCCGGGCCGAGCATGACGCGCTCGTGGTTGAGCTGGGTCGTGATCAGCTTCCAGCCCTTGTTCTCCTCCCCCACGAGCATGTCGACGGGGACGCGGACGTCGTTGAAGTAGGTCGCGTTGACGTGGTGTGAGCCGTCGGCGGTGATGATCGGGGTCCAGGAGAAGCCCGGGTCGGTGGTGTCGACGATCAGGATCGAGATGCCCTTGTGCTTGGGAGCGTCGGGGTCCGTGCGCACCGCCAGCCAGATGTAGTCGGCGGAGTGACCGCCCGTGGTCCACAGCTTCTGGCCGTTGACGACGTAGTAGTCCCCGGTGGTCGAGCCTGTCGAGACCAGCCGCGCGGTGGTGCGCAGCGAGGCAAGGTCGGTGCCGGCCTCGGACTCTGAGTAGCCGATCGCGAAGTGCACGTCGCCCGCGAGGATCCGGCTGAGGAACATGTCCTTCTGCTTGTCGGTGCCGTAGCGGATCAGGGTCGGTCCGACCGTCTGCAGGGTCACCGAGGGCAGGTGCACGTCGGCGTACTGCGCCTCGTTGGCGAAAATCGTCTGCTCGACCTCGCCGAGGCCGTGGCCGCCGTACTCCTTTGGCCAGCCGACCCCCATCCAGCCGTCGTCGCCCAGCTGCTTGATCAGCTTCTGGTACGTCGGGCCGTGGCGGTCCCAGGAGCCCTCGGGACCAGGATCGCCGGGGCCGTCGTCGTGCGAGAGGCCCGCGAAATAGCTTCTGACCTCGGACTTCAGGGTGCGCTGAGCCGCGGTGAGCTCGAGGTTCTTGGCCTCCTCGGTCTCGACCGGTACGGCCCCGGCCGGGGTGTCGATCAGGTGGGCGAGGTCGGTGCCCCAGGTGGTGAACGCGAGCAGCGGGTAGGTCACGTCCACGCCCATCCCACCGTGCAGGTGGTGGCAGGTGCGGAACGCCGACGGCGCGACCTGGCTGGCCCAGTAGGCGGCCACCTTCAGATCGGCCGCGGCGGCGCCGTCACGCGAGAGGGCGGCGACCGCGTTGTCGGCGGCGAGGTCGAGGGTGCGGGAGGTGACGTAGACGTCCGCCATCTGCAGTGCGACCGCTTGGAACTCCGCCAGGGCGCGGCCGAACTGCTGCCGGCCGGAGACATAGGCCGCGGTGAGGTCGCGAGCACCGGCCAGCACCCCCGACGCGGTGACCGCCAGTCCCGCCGTCGCCAGCCCGGTCAGGGTCTCGTACGCACCCGCTCCCAGCACCTCGGCAGGTGCACCCTCGAGCACGACGGTGTGCTGCGGCACCTGCCCCGAGGTGCTCGCCGGGACCAGGCTGACGCCGGGGCCGGCCGGGTCGACGAGCGCGACCACCTGCTCCTGGGAGTCCGTGTCGGTGGCGGTGACCAGCAGTCGCGAGCTCTCGGCGGCGTACGTCACCCCGGTCTTGCGACCGCTCACGCTGCCGTCCCGGTAGGTCGCCGAAGGCGTCTGCGGGCGTCCGGGCTCGAGCCACGCCGGGGTCAGCAGCGTCTGACCGCTCGCCACCCCAGGCAGGATCGCGGCCTGCTGCTCCGGCGTCCCGTGGCGGGCGAGCGTCAGCGCGCCTACCATCAACGTCTCCCAGACCGGGACCCGCGCCGCCTGGCGCCCGGCCTCCCGCAGCAGTACCGCGATCTCGGCCGGTCCGCACCCTTCGCCGCCGTGGGCCTCGGGCACAGGCAGCGCGGTCAGGCCGGCGTTCGCCCAGGCCGACCAGTCACCCCGGTCGGACTCCCGGGCGAGGACCTCGGCCACCACGCTGCGTACGGCATCGAGCGTCTCGTCTCCCATGCCGAAACTGTAACGCGTTCTAGTTTTTCTGGCCACTACTAGTGGCCGAACTAGTGGCCGGCGACCACGCCGGCCAGGCCCATCGCCTCGGAGTGGAAGCTGAACCGGGCCACCTCACCCACCCAGGGGCGGAACTCGCTGACCCGCAAGGCGTCCTCGGCGTCGGCCCCGCCCTCGTCGGGAATCTCGGGCGACTGCACCACGTCATGGATCCGCCGCCAGCCCACGCAGACGTCACAACGCGCCGTCGTTGCTCGGCGGCGGCTCGAGTGGGGTCCGTTCAGGTCGTGCAGATGCCGACTCTGCAGGTCATCCACCAAGGCGCCCAACGTGTGCCCCTGATGGTCGGGCGAGAGCATCTCGGCCAGGAGCTCGGTGCCCTGCCGTGGTGCGCCCACCAGAACGGACAGCAGCGTCGCGGCGGCCCGGCGGGCGGCGTGCACGTCATCACCGAGGATGCCCTCTTCCTCCTCCATCCCCAGGCCCGATGTCAGGCGCAGCAGCTGGTAGAGGTTCAGGAAGCGCTTGACCGCTCGCGGTGTCTCCTGGGCGGCGGCGAGCGGTCGCAGGTAGTCCCACTCCCGGGGCGTCACCGTGAGCTGCAGCGCGGGGCGCTGCTCGTCCGGATGCGCTCGCCCGGCGGTGCCACCAGCTGCCGCGGTGTCGGGCACATCCGTGCCCGGGTGTTCGATGTTCGGGTCGGCCAGGTCGTTCTTCCGCACCAGCTCGCTGAAGTACTCCTCGGCGTTGGAGGCGTTCATGGGCCTCAGGGCGTACGGGATCTGGATGATCTTGTCGAGGAAGTCCAACGGGTCGCCGATCCCGTCACGCAGCCGCCCGCCCACCTCCGAGTCGTCCGGAACGGGGCGACCACTCGGCTCGAGCTCTCGCAGGGAGCGCCGCAGCCAGCGAGGATCGACGCTGACCACGGCGACGAAGAGCCTCGTCGCCTGCAGCAGGTTGAGGGTGTGCAGCACCTCGAGAACCCGCTCGGGACGACACCGGTCGAGATCGTCGACGTGCAGGACGATCCTGCGGATCCGGATGTCGTCGGCGGCCGCTTGAGAGGCCAGCGAGCCGTTACGGCTCAGGCCGCTCGCTTCGGCCAGCTCCTCGAACTGGTCCTGAAGCACCCCGACCACTCCGCGTTGGACGTTGCGCTCGGCCGCCCGCTCCGGATCGTTGAGGATGGTCTCGAGATCTGCCACCGCCGCGGTGGTCGGGCGCGCTTCGGTCTTCTTCAGCCGCTCGTCGACGCGCCCGATCTCGGCATCGACCCCGGCCGCGACGAACCCGACCAGCCAGGACGCCCCGGAGCGCACCTTCTTGTGGATGGCCGCCGCCTTCGGTACGCCTTCGAGGGCGGCCGCCCATACCGTGGAGACGACCAGGAGCGCCGGCGCCGAACGCAGGACGATGTCGGCCCAGGCACGCATCCGGGTGCCTGCCGCGACGCCCCACACCTCCCAGCCGAGCACCGCGGCCAGGGCGATCAGGAACAACGCACCGCTGCCGGCGACCAGGCCGCGCATCACCTTGTGGTTGCGACCGAGGACGAGGTCGGGCAGCGTACGCAGCGCGATCAGCGCCGCGCGCGGGCGCTGCACCACCGAGTTGGTCCGCAGAGCGTCCTGGGTGCGCTCGAGCCGGCTCCTCGTCGCCGTCAGGGCCTTGCGCTCCTCGACCTGCTCGCGCCAGGTCGACTCGCTCGACTCACCCTCGGAGACGCGGCGTTCCAGGTAGCGGGTGAGCGACTCGAAGATCGCTCGCGACATCCCGACCATGACGTGGGTGTCGCTGTAGTGCCACGGGTTGAACTCCACCACGTCGACGCTGGTGTGGAAGGTCGCGGGATCCTCCGCGGGGAGCTCCACCTCGACCTTCCTCTTGAGAAGACGCATGAAGGTCGACTTCCCGCCACCCCAGGGCGCCAGCAGCGCGATCGCCAGCGGCGGCTCGGTGGACCTGGCGGCGATCATCCGGCCGAGAGCGTCGACGTCGCTGTCGACGCCGAGCAGATCGCTCTCCGCGGGCCCGTCCTCGAGCGGCACCGCATGGCGGTGTGCGGCGAGCCGCAGTCGCGGCCGCCGCTCCAGCGGCTTCACCGCGACGTCTCGGCGTGCCTCCTCCGCCCAGGCGAGCAGCCGTCGGGCATGGTCGCTGTAGCGGCTGTGCGCGCCGAACGTGCTCGAGTGCTCGAGCTTGTCGACGTTCTCCTCGTAGAGCGCGATCGCCTGATCGAACTTGCGGACGTCGGCGTACGCGCTGGCCAGGTCCTGCCGAGCCCGGACCTCGTCGATCGTCCGATACGTCCCATCGATCACGTCCTTGAGGTGTTCCTCGTAGACACGGACCTGTCGGGTCGGGTCCTCCAGGAGAAGTCGATAGGCCCGGGACATCTCGGCCCGCGCGCTGCGCGCCTGCCAGCTCGTCGCTCCGTGCGCGGTCACAGCATCGGAGTGATGGTCCACGAACACCTGAGCGCACAGCCCGGCCCGGAACTGGCGCGTACCGGCGTCCGACTCGCCGAGCTCGCTGCGCGGCGCCAGCAGCAGGGCCCGGGCCAGGGTCCACCGAGCATCCTTCGCATCCTGATGGTAGGCGCCGACCTGCTCCTTCGTACGCCGAAGGATGGCCCGCAGGGACGCTACGCCGCCGTCCGCGCTCTGCCCGTGACTCCCCAGATCGGTCCTCGCGGTGTCGTTCGCTGCGGGGGTTGCGCCGTCGTCTGGCACGTGTGCTCCTGAGTCCTCGAGATCGGCCACAGCAACCTAGCGGCCCGCAGGGCCGCGCGTCAGGCGAACACGCGCATTCCGGAGCAGGTGCAGCAGGCGCTAGCGAGGCAGGCCGAGCAGGTGTTCGGCGGCGACGTTGCGGAGCACCTGGGTGGTGCCGCCGGCGATGGAGAGGCAGCGGGTCAGCTGGGACTGGTGCAGGTCGAGTCGCACCTGCGGGTCGTCGGTGAGCGCCAACGGCCCGAGCAGGTCGACCACGAGCTCGGAGGCGTCCTGGCGGTTGCGGACGGTCAGCAGCTTGGCCACCGACGACCCCGCCCCGGGACCATGGCCGGCGAGCGCCTTGAGGATGGAGCGGACACCGAGCAGCGAGCACACGGTCGAGAGCGCGACCGCATGGCCGACCCGGGCCAGATCGGCCTCGCCGCGTCCTTCGACCAGCGAGACGGCACGCTCGACACTGCCGCCGAGGTTGGTCGAGGCCATCGCGACCCGTTCGTTGGCCAGCGTCGTCCGTGCCAAGCGCCAGCCGCCGTCGACCTTGCCCACGACGAGCTCGTCAGGCACGAGCACCCCGTCGAGGAAGACCTCGTTGAAGAGGGCGTCGCCGGTGAGCTCGCGCAGCGGACGTACGTCGATCCCCTCGCTGCGCATGTCCACGAGGAAGTAGGTGATGCCCTTGTGCTTGGGAGCGTCCGGATTCGTCCGCGCCAGGCAGATCGCCCAGTCGGCGTCGGTGGCCAGAGAGGTCCACACCTTCTGGCCGGTGAGCCTCCACCCGCCATCGACGCGCTCCGCGCGGGTGGCCAGCGAAGCCAGGTCGGAACCGGCACCGG
Organism: Nocardioides sp.; assembly: GCF_050699375.1. Classification (GTDB taxonomy): domain Bacteria; phylum Actinomycetota; class Actinomycetes; order Propionibacteriales; family Nocardioidaceae; genus Nocardioides. Next base: position 73,883 of record NZ_JBOHDN010000153.1, read on the forward strand.
GTTCGCTGAAGAGCTGGCACCAGATGATCTCGCCGCGCAGCGAGGCGTCGACGAACCGCTCTCGTTGGGCGTCGGTGCCGTGCTCGAGGATGGTTGGCACGGCCCAGCCCGCGATCTTGATGTCGGGAAGTTCGACGCCGGCCGCCGTGAGCTCCTCGTCGATCACCAGCTGCTCGACGGG
>NZ_JBOHDN010000154.1:0-5707 GCF_050699375.1 Nocardioides sp.
GCCTGCAGAACTGACGTCTCGGCCGACGCAGGTGACCTCTCGGCCTGCAGAACTGACTTCTCGGCCTGCATTGGTGACGCCTCGGCCTGTGCGGGTGACCTCTCGGCCTGCAGAAGTGACGTCTCGGCGGGGGTCAGTGGGCGGCTTCGTGCCAGGAGCTGCCGGTGCCGACGGAGACGTCGAGGGGGACGTTGAGGTCGGCGGCGGAGCCCATCTGTTCGCGTACGAGTGCCTCGAGCGCCTCGCGCTCCCCCGGCGCGACCTCGAAGACGAGCTCGTCGTGGACCTGGAGGAGCATCCGTGAGGTGAGTCCGGCCTCCTCGATGGCTGCCTGGACCCGCAGCATCGCGACCTTGATCAGGTCGGCGGCGGAGCCCTGGATGGGAGCGTTGAGCGCCATCCGCTCGGCGGTCTCGCGCCGCTGACGGTTGTCGGAGAGCAGGTCGGGAAGGTAGCGGCGCCGCCCCATGATGGTCTCGGTGTAGCCGGAGCGACGCGCCTCGTCGACCAGGCTGCGCAGGTAGTCGCGGATGCCGCCGAAGGTCTCGAAGTATTCCTCCATCAGCCCGCGCGCCTCGCTCGGCTCGATGGCGAGCTGCTGGGAGAGCCCGAAGGCGGACAGGCCGTAGGCGAGCCCGTAGTTCATCGCCTTGATCTTGGCCCGCTGCTCCACCGAGACCGCGTCGGGGTCGACACCGAAGACACGCGCTGCGGTGATCGAGTGGAAGTCGCGCCCGGAGCGGAACGCCTCGATCAGCAAGGCGTCCTCGGACAGATGCGCCATGATCCGCATCTCGATCTGCGAGTAGTCGGCCGTCAGGAGCGACTCGAACCCCGAACCGACGACGAACCCCTTACGGATCCCGCGACCCTCCTCGGTGCGCACCGGGATGTTCTGCAGGTTGGGCTCGGTCGAGGAGAGTCGCCCGGTGGCCGCGATCGTCTGGTTGAACGTGGTGTGGATCCGGCCGTCGTCCTGCACCGTCTTCAGCAGGCCCTCGATCGTCACCCGCAGCCTCGTGACGTCGCGGTGCCGCAGCAGGGCGAGGAGGAACGGGTGCTCGGTCTTCACATAGAGCTGCTGGAGCGCGTCGGCGTCGGTGGTCCAGCCGGTCTTCGTACGCTTCGTCTTCGGCATGTCGAGCTCGTCGAAGAGCACCACCTGCAGCTGCTTGGGCGAGCCGAGGTTGATCTCCTTGCCGATCACGCCGTAGGCATCGTCGGCCGCCTGCTTCATCTGGCCGGCGAAGTGCCGCTCCAGGGCGTCGAGGTGCTCGGTGTCGACCGCGATGCCGGTCTGCTCCATCTTCGCCAGCAGGTCCAGCAGGGGAAGCTCGACCTCGGAGAGCAGTCGGTGTCCACCCGCGGCCTCGACCGCCGAGTCGAGCTCGGCGGCAAGATCGAGCACCGCTCGTGCGTACAGCATCGAGGTGGTCGCCACGCCGTCGCCACCGACCTCCTCGTCGCCGAAGAGCGAGTCCTGGCCGCCGTCGTCCTCGTGCTTCAGCTCGCGCTTGAGATAGCGCAACGTCAGGTCGGCGAGATCGTAGGAACGCTGGTCGGGAGCCACGATGTAGGCCGACAGCGCCGTGTCGGTCACCAGTCCGCGCAGCGTCCAGCCGTGGGCCTCCAACGCCAGCTCGGGCCCCTTGGCGTCGTGCAGGACCTTCGGCTTCGTCGCATCGGCGAGCCAGTCGGCCAGAGCCGCCTCGTCCTCGGGCGTGAACCCCTCCACCCCGACGTACGCAGCGCCCTCCTGTGTCGCGAGGCCGAACCCGTCCACCCGGCCGGTGCCAGAACCCCAGGCCCCGCGCACGTGCACCCCCACGGGCGTGGTGTCGAGCCCGGCCAGGTATGTCGCGACGGTGCCGGGAGCGAGCGTCTCGCCCTCCAGCGCGAACCCGCTCTCCTCGACCGCGACGTCGTCCTCGGGCGCGAGCACGTCGGTGATCCGGGTGCGGATCTCGCCCCGGAACTCGAGCTCGTCGAGCAGCTCCAGCGCGGCGGCCCGGTCCCACTCGATCCGACCGAGGTCTGACGGTGCGAGCTCCAGGGACAGGTCGCGCACCAGAGCGTTGAGGCGCCGGTTGCGCATCACGTCGCCGAGGTGGGCGCGCAGGTTGTCGCCGGCCTTGCCCTTGATCTGGTCGGCGTGGGTGATCACGTTGTCGAGGCCGTCGTAGGTGTTGATCCACTTCGCGGCGGTCTTCGGACCGACACCCGGGATGCCGGGCAGGTTGTCGGAGTCCTCCCCCACCAGCGCGGCGATCTCGGGATAGCGCGCGGGCGGCACGCCGTACTTCTCCTCGACCGCGGCCGGCGTCATCCGGGCCAGGTCCGAGACACCACGCATCGGATACAGCACGGTCGAGGACTCCGTGACCAGCTGCAGCGAGTCGCGGTCACCGGTCAGGATCAGCACCTCCATCCCTGCGTCGAGACCCTGGGTGACCCAGGTCGCGATGATGTCGTCGGCCTCGTAGCCCGCAAGGGAGAGGTGACGGATGTGCAGCACGTCGAGCAGTCGCTGGATCAGCGGCAGCTGGGACTTGAACTCGTCGGGGGTCTTGTTGCGCTTGGCCTTGTATTCCGAGTACTCCTCCAGCCGGAACGTCTTCCGCGAGAGGTCGAAGGCGACCGCGACATGCGTCGGCTGCTCGTCGCGCAGCACGTTGACCAGCATCGAGGTGAAGCCGTAGACGGCGTTGGTGTTCTGACCTGTGACGGTCGAGAAGTTCTCCACCGGCAGGGCGAAGAAGGCCCGGTAGGCCAGCGAGTGCCCATCGAGAAGGAGCAGTCGGTCACGCTTCACATCAGCCACAGGCCGACTCTATCCACGACCACCGACAACGGCGCCACCGACGACATGCGACGATGCGGATATGACCGATGCATCGACCACCGACCAGCCCGAGAAGACGGGCGAGACCGCGGGCGAGGTCTTCTTCGCCTCGCTCCCCCACGGCATGGGTGGCCTCAACGACAAGATGGGCGTCGAGATCATCGAGATCTCCTCCGACAAGATCGTCGGCACGATGCCGGTCGAGGGCAACACCCAGCCCTACGGCCTGCTGCACGGCGGCGCCTCGGTCGCGCTCGCCGAGACGCTCGGCTCGACCGGCGCCGGCCTCCACGCCGCGGGCTTGGGCAAGCTCGCCGTCGGTGTCGACATCAACGCCACCCATCACCGCTCGGCCACCTCGGGCATCGTCACCGGCACCGCGACTCCCATCCATCTCGGGCGCAGCTCGGCGGCCTTCGAGGTCGTGATCACCGATGACCGCGGCCGACGGGTCTGCACCTCGCGGATCACCTGCTCGCTCATCGACAGCGAGCGCGTGCCGAAGGCCTGAGCGAGACCGGACACGACAGCGCCCCGGAGCCGTTCGGCTCCGGGGCGCTGTCGTGTGTCTATCGCAGACGATCAGATCTGTCCGGCGATGTACTTGACCGGGGCGTAGGCGCCCTTCTCGTCGTACTGGTAGATGCCGATGGACGCAGCCGTCGGGCTACCGGTCTCACCCAGCTCGATCGGGCCTGAGACACCGTCGTAGTCGATGTCCTCGCCGGCCTCGAGGGCCTTGACGCCCTCGGCGAAGGTCTTGACCTTGGTGCCACCCGTGGTGATGTCGACGATCTTCTCGGCGACAGCCTCTCCGGAGTCGTTCTTCGCGGCGATCGCGGCCAGGGCCGAGACGATCGTGGCGTCGTAGCACTCCGCGGCGTACGCGTGGTCCTTGAGCTTCGGGTCGACCTTCTTCAGCTTGGCCTGGAAGTCACCGCTGGACTCGGCGCCGGGCAGCGTGCCCTTGACGCCCTTGACCTGACCCTTGCCGAACTCCTTGGTGTAGTCGGCGAGGTTGCCGTCCACGAAGTAGGTCGGCAGCTGGGACGGGCCCGCGCCAGCCGCGATCAGCTGCGGGATGAGCTTCTTGGTCTCCTCGAAGCCGATCACGACGACCGCGTCGGCGCCAGAGCCGGCGACCTCGTTCACCTGGGCGTCGAACGAGGTCGCGTCCTGGCTGTAGAAGGAGGTGGTCGCGACCTTGGAGCCGGCGCCCTCGAGGTTGGTCTTGACCTGCTCGGCAAGCGTCTCGCCATAGGCGTCCTGGCGGGCCAGGATCGCGACGTTGGTGCGCTTGTCCTCGAGGAGGAGGTTCGACATGACCGCGCCCTGGAGGATGTCCGAGGGAGACGTACGGAAGTAGAGGTCCGGCTTGGCGTACTTGCCCTCGTCGAACGACGTGGAGGTGTTCGCGCCCGAGAACAGGACCGTGCCGGACGACATGACCTTGTCGACCACGGTCTGCGCCACGCCCGAGGAGGCGGTGCCGATGATGACGTCGGAATCGGCCGCGATGAGCTTGTCGGCCTCGGCCGGGGCGATGCCCGAGTTGCTGTCGCCCTCGTCGCCGGGGACGGCCTTGACGTCCTTGCCCAGGACGCCTCCGGCCGCGTTGATCTCCTGGATGGCCAGGTTCACGCCGGCGAACTCGGGCGGGCCCAGGAAGGCGAGGCTGCCGGTCTGCGGGAGCAGCTGACCGACCGTGAGAGTGCCGTCGCCCTTGGCGGCCGCCTTCTTCTCCGGCTCTTCGGATGCGGTCTCGCCGCCGCAGGCGGCGAGGGTGAAGCCGAGCGCCAAGGCGCCGGCGCCCGCGGTCAGCTTCACCCAGGTAGAGGATGATGAGTTCACTGCTGTAGTCCCTCTTTCGTATGGGCTGGCCCGGCTCAGGTCGGACCTTGCGGAGACACATTAGAGACGCACAGTGGGTGAAGCACCCGAGGGACCTGTCTTTTCACCATTCTGTTACATCTCCCCCATGGCATCATTGCCTGGGTTGCCGCCATTGTCGGCTCCGTATTATCGGCTCCGTGGACCCATGATCACTCGTGGAATCCATCTCCCGCCAGAGAACCGCTCGATCGTGGAGGAATTGTGATGATCTGTACGCACCGCGCCCGTCGAGGAGCCACTCGATGAGCAGGGTGCCGGTGACGGTGCGGGAGGCACGAGCCGATGACGCGCTCTTCCTCCTCGGCATCTGGCAGGACGCGTTGCGCATGGCCGATGGCCCAGAGCAGCTCTGCGACCTCGAGACCATCATCGAGGGCGCCCAGGGCACGCCCGACCAGCGGCTGCTGATCGCGGAGTGCGACGGCGAGCCCGTCGGCGCCGTCTTCATCCGCGCGACGACCTTCGGACCGCTCAACCTGGAGCCGACGGTCCAGATCTTCGCACCCCACGTCACCTCCAGCTTCCGCCGCCGCGGCGTGGGTCGGCTTCTGATGGAGTCCGCGGTCGTCTTCGCCGAGGAGCGCGGGATCGGGACGATCGTGGCCGCCGCTGCCGCCGGCGGTCGCGACGGCAACCGCTTCCTCGCCCGCCTCGGTCTCGGCTCGCACGCCGTCATGCGTGTGGCACCGACCGCGGTCGTACGCTCCCGGCTAGCCGTCCTGGCCCGGGTCCTGCCCCACCACGCCCGGACGAACCGTGCCCCGAAGCAGTCCAGCGCCGTCGGCGAGCTGCTCGCGGCCCGGCGATCCCAGCGGCGCTCACACACCGTCGCCTGACAAGCCCCGAGAGAATGAGGTGAAGGCCCCGGAGCGGTCGCTCCGGGGCCCTCACCCACTCGGGACGTACGTCCTCAGCCCGGCCGCCTTCGGCGGCGGATCTTCCTTGCTCGGCGCGAACGGACGAGCAAGCTCG
>NZ_JBOHDN010000155.1:0-5926 GCF_050699375.1 Nocardioides sp.
CGGCTGTCCTGAGTGGGACAGTTGCGCCGACTCGGCTGTCCTGAGTGGGACAGTTGCGCCGACTCGGCTGTCCTGGGCGGGACAGTTGCGCCGACTCGGCTGTCCTGAGTGGGACAGTTGCGCCGACTCGAGCCGAAATCTTGGGACAGTTGCGCCGACTCGAGCCGAAATCTTGGGGCAGTTGCGCCGACTCGGTGGTTCAGGGGTGGGTCATCGACTCGACGTCCAGGGCTTCGTCGAGCTGGGCTTCGGTGAGGGTGCCGTTCTCCACGTAGCCCAGGGTCAGGACGGTCTCCTTGATCGTTCTGCCTTCGGCGAGGGCCTGCTTGGCGACCTTGGCGGCGGCCTCGTAGCCGAGGTACTTGTTCAGCGGGGTGACGATCGAGGGGGACGACTCGGCGTAGGCGCGGAGACGCTCGGGGACGGGCTCGATCCCGTCGACGGTGCGCTCGGCGAGGACGGTCATCGAGGTCGAGAGCAGGCGGATCGACTCCAGGACGTTGCGGGCCATGACGGGCATCGCGACGTTGAGCTCGAAGGCACCCGAGGCGCCGGCGGCGGTCACGGCGGCGTCGTTGCCGATCACCTGGAACGCGACCATCAAGGTGGCCTCGGGTACGACGGGGTTGACCTTGCCGGGCATGATCGAGGAGCCCGGCTGAAGATCGGGCAGATGGATCTCGCCCAGGCCGGCGGTGGGGCCGGACGACATCCAGCGCAGGTCGTTGTTGATCTTGATCAGGCCGACCGCGATCGTCTTCAGTACGCCGGAGAGCTCGACCAGCGAGTCGCGGGTGCCCTGGGCCTCGAAGTGGTTGCGGGCCTCGGCGAACGGCTGACCGGTGCGGTTGGAGAGGTCGTCGATCACGGCCTGCGGGAACCCGGCCGGGGTGTTGATGCCGGTCCCGACCGCGGTGCCGCCGAGCGCCAGCTCACGCACCCTCGGTAGCACAGCGTCCAGTCGCTCGGCCGCGTAGCGGACGGTCGCTGCGTACCCTCCGAACTCCTGGCCGAGCATCACCGGCGTCGCGTCCATCAGGTGCGTACGCCCTGATTTCACGAGCCCGGCGAACTCCTCGGCCTTCGCCTCCAGCGAGGTCGCCAGCACGTCGATCGCCGGCAGCAGCTGCTCGGTGACCGCGACGGCGGCAGCGACGTGGATCGCGGTCGGGAACGTGTCGTTGGAGGACTGGGACGCGTTGACGTGGTCGTTGGGGTGCAGGTCGCGACCTGCCCGGGCGGCCAAGGACGCGATCACCTCGTTGGCGTTCATGTTGGAGGACGTGCCGGACCCGGTCTGGAAGACGTCGATCGGGAACGCTTCGTCGTGTCGGCCCTCGGAGACCTCGCCGGCGGCCGCGATGATCGCCTCGGCCTTGTCGCCGGGCAGTACGCCGAGGTCGAAGTTGGCCTTGGCGGCGGCAGCCTTCACGTGGCCGATCGCATGGATCAGCGCCGGCTCGATCGGCGTGCCCGAGATGGGGAAGTTCTCCACGGCCCGCTGGGTCTGGGCGCGCCACAGCGCGTCCTTCGGGACCCGGACCTCTCCCATGGAGTCGTGCTCGATGCGAAAGCTGCTCTCGTCCATGTCTGATTCAACCCTTTGACTAGTTGGTGCCATTCCCGCTCGAGACCCCGCCGGCAGAGAGCCAGCCCACGTAGAGCCAGTACGTCTCCGAGTGCCCCTGCAGGTCGACGGGGTAGGAGAGCGCCTCGGTGTGGTCGAAGACCTGGCCCATCACCTCCAGCAGCGCCGGTGCCTGCGCGGCCGACCACACCACCACCGTGCCACCCGGAGCCGTCGCCTGTCGCGCATCTGCCAGCGCGGGCGCCTCGTACAGGGCCCCGTTGGCGTCATGGACCAGATATCCGGGTCCGTTGTCCACGTCGAGCAGCACGACGTCGTACGCCCGGGCCTCGCTCTCCCGCAGGACGACCGCGACGTCGGAGACCTCGATGCGTACGCGCTCGTCGTCGAGGAGGTCGGGGCCGTGAGGGATCCTCCCGGAGCGCATCCACTCGACCAGAAGAGGCTCGATCTCGACGACCGTCACCGCATCGACGCGCGGGTCGGTCAGCACGGCCTCGAGGGTGAACCCGAGACCGAGGCCACCGATGAGCACCCGGGTGGGATCCGGGTGCAGCTCGAGCGCGCGCGTCGCCAGCGCCTTCTCGGTCGAAGTCTCACGGGTGTCCATCACGAAGATCCCGTTGGCCCGCAGCTCCAGATGGCCGTCCGAGCGATGCCGCAGGGCCAGGCCCCCCTTGACGATCACCGATTCCGTCCCGCTCACGGTTCCATTGTGTCCGATGTGGGTACCGGAACGTTCATGAGCGATGAAAACGCGCAGTTCCCCGCCCGGCAGCAGGCGCCTCCCGGGCTCAGTGGCGAGATGGATCCGATCTGGACCCCGCTGCAGCCGGCGCCGCATGCGCCGGCGTTCGTCTTCCTGGCCTCCCCGGCCGACGCGTCCTACGTCTCCGGCACCGTTCTCGGCGTCACCGGGGGACGGCCGGTGTTCTGATGGCCGACGGCAGCCTCGAGGTCGGGACCGATGGTGGCAGCCCGGGCGAGCGCCCGGAGCAGCGGATCACCCGCAACTGGAACGAGCTCCTCCAGGAGCTGCGGGTGCTGCAGACGGGTGTCCAGATCCTCACCGGCTTCCTGCTCACCGTGCCGTTCTCGCCACGCTTCCCGGAACTGGACGACCAGCAGAAGACGATCTACCTCATCGTGCTGGTCGGCTCGGTCATCACCACCTGCCTCATCATCGCTCCGGTCTCCTTCCACCGGATGCTGTTCCGGCGCAGGCAACGTCCGTGGCTGGTGAAGGCCTCGCACATCTGCGCACGAGCCGGGCTGGCGTGCTTCGCCCTGGTCTCGGCGCTGGTGGTGCTGCTCGTCTTCGACGTCGTCGTCTCGTTCGGGGCGGGCGTGGCCGCCGCGGTGGCCGTGTTCGTCCTCTTCATCTCGCTGTGGGTGGGCCTGCCGTTGCTGAGCGGAAGAACCAACTCCCGCTGACCCCGTGTGATGACCACCACAGCCGGAGTACGCTGGTGGGAACCCGAGTCTGGTGGTCACATGTGGTCATTCTTCTGGCTGATCGTTGCGGTGCTTCTTGGAGTCGCCGAGGCGTTCACGATGACGCTGGCGTTCGCTTTCGTCGCCGGCGGGGCGCTCCTTGCCGCGGGCAGCGCCGCACTCGGCGCGCCGGTGCTGGTGCAGGCGCTGGTCTTCGTGCTCGCGGGCGGGGGCAGCGTGCTGCTGGTGCGACCGGTGGCCCGGCGCCACATGGCTCTGCCGCCGCCGTCGCGTGACGGCACCGACGCCCTGGTCGGACGTCAGGCGGTCGTCACCGCGGAGGTCAGCTTCTCGCACGGGCTGGTGCACCTCGCCGGTGAGGAATGGTCCGCCAGGCCCTACGACGAAGACCTGGTCATCCCGGTCGGTTGCCGGGTCGACGTGTACGAGATCGAAGGCGCGACTGCGCTCGTCCACCCGCGGGACCCGCTGTCGCTGTCACCTTAGAGAGGGACGTACGAGATGGAACTTCTGCTGATTGTGCTGGTCCTGGTCGCTCTGGTGGTCGGGGCGGTCGCCTCGACGGTGCGGATCGTGCCGCAGGCACGGCGATACAACATCGAGCGGTTCGGGCGTTATCGGATCACCCTCCAGCCGGGGCTGAACTTCGTGATCCCGCTGGTGGACCGGGTCAACACCAAGCTGGACGTACGCGAGACGGTCTACTCCTCCAACCCGCGACCGGTCATCACCGCGGACAACCTGGTGGTCAACATCGACACGGTGCTCTACTACCAGATCACCGACCCGCGGTCGGCCGCCTACGAGGTCGCGAACTATCTGCAGGCGATCGACCAGCTCACCGTCACCACGTTGCGAAACCTGATCGGATCGATGGATCTGGAGACCACCCTGACCTCGCGCGAGACGATCAACGCGCGGCTGCGTGAGGTGCTCGACGACGCGACCGGGAAGTGGGGGATCCGGGTCAACCGGGTCGAGATCAAGGCGATCGACCCGCCGACCTCGATCAAGGAGGCGATGGAGAAGCAGATGCGCGCCGAGCGTGACAAGCGCGCGACCATCCTGCACGCCGAGGGTGAGCGGGCGGCGCTGATCCTCACCGCCGAGGGCACCCGGCAGCGCTCGATCCTGGAGGCGGAGGGCACCCAGCAGGCCCGCGTGCTCGAGGCCGATGGTGAGGCCAAGGCGCTCGAACGGGTCTTCCGGGCGGTCCACGCCAACGACGCCGACGCCAAGGTGCTGGCCTACAAGTACCTCGAGATGCTGCCCTCGCTGGCCCAGCACGGCAACTCGTTCTGGGTCATCCCCGGCGAGCTCACCGAGGCGATGCGCACCGTCACGGGTGCCTTCGCCGACAACGCCTCGTCCTCGAAGTCTCCGAAGTCCGCGGAGAACGGCGACGATTCAAGGCAGACGCAGCCCCTGCCCGAGCCGCGGGCCGCGATCGAGCAGGCCGAGGCGGAGGCAGCCAAGGCGGTCGAGGAGGCCCAGGAGGAGTCCGCCCGCGCGGACCGGATCGTCGGCTGACGTACGCCGGTAGTCTGGCCGGCATGTCGCCGGGTCTCGTGGTCGTGCTGCTTGTAGTCGTGGTCGTCGTCGGGATGCTGAAGGGCATCAAGATCGTCCCGGCGGCGACATGCTTCGTGATCGAGCGCGGAGGCGCGTACAGGACGACGCTGGGGCCAGGCCTCAACACCGTCGTGCCGCTGCTCGACCGGGTCGTCGCTCGATTCGACATGCGCGAGCAGGCGCTGTCGATGCGGGAGCCGCTCGTCTGCCGCGACCACTACGTCTGCGAGGCGGTTCTGAACGTCTACTTCGAGTTCGAGGACCCGTCGATCGTCTACCGCGTCGACAAGCCCCAGCAGCAGCTCGAACGTGCCGTGCGTGAGGTGCTGCGAGAGTTCGCCGGAATCGTCGACCACGACGAGTTCCTTACCTCCGCCGAGCGCCTGAGGGACGTCGCGTACGACGCCACCCGCCGCTCTCGCGAGGACTGGGGCATCCGCGTCAAGCGCGTCGAGGTCACCGATCTCAGTGGCCCCGGCGTGGCTGCTCAGTGACCGCGACTCTCGACGCGAAGCCGGGGTTCGCTGAGCGTCTGTATCCCGGCGTGACGATGTGTCACCGCCGGTCCTCGGGGCCACGAGCGCCCGCCAGATGACTCGCGACACGCCATCGCTCGGCGCGTTGCCGGAGGATGCGGGGCCTCTTAGGGCCTCTTGGAGCCGCGGGTCAGGCGGCAGCAGGTCGCTGGGACAAGGCCATCTCGATGCACCTCAACACATACTCGGGCTGGAACATGACCTGGTCATAGGTGAAGCGCAGCACGATCCAGCCGTCGGAGGCGAGCATCGTATAGCGCTGGCAATCGCGGTCGTGCGCTTCTCTGTCCGCGTGGAATCCCCACGAGTCCGCCTCCAGGATGATGCCGTTGAGCGGGTCGACGAGATCGGGGTGCACCGTCAGCGCGCCGACTCGCACCTCGTACTGAGGGATGAACTCGAAGCCGGCAGCAGCGGTGATCGCGCGTAGGCCGGACTCGAATGCGTTGGCAGCCAGACCGTCGGCGTACGCGGCGACCTTCTGGACCTGCTCCTTGTTGCCGCCGCGCCAGGTGTGGCTGGCCGCGACGAGCCCCTCGTGCGTCATCGAGCCGTGGCGCAGAGCTGAGTCCGCGACGGTCAGCGCGCTGGCGAACGGCAGGTCGCGAGCGCAGAGCATGACGGTGAGCAGCGGCCCGGTGGACCAGCCGTCGAGGTCCTCGCGCCTGGCGTCGTACGTCCAGAACCTGGCCTTGCTGGTGGGCTGCTCCTGTCCGCTCGGCAGGAGGAGATGGGGCACGTTCGGGGAGGTGCGGACCTCCCAGCCATGATGGAG
>NZ_JBOHDN010000156.1:0-1934 GCF_050699375.1 Nocardioides sp.
CGTACGAACCCGCTCCTGGACGTCGCCACCCGGCTGCTCGACCTGGCCGGCGGCAGGGCGGGGGTGAGCGACGTACTCGATCTTGCTCATCTCGACCCCGTGCGGCGCCGTTTCGGGCTCAACGACGACGCGCTCGAGCAGCTGGAGGACTGGGCCAAGGACTCCGGGATCAGATGGGGCTTCGACGCGGAGCACCGCAAGCCCTTCGGGCTGGAGACGTACGTCGCCAACACCTGGCGCTTCGGCATGGACCGGATCCTCACCGGGGTGGCCATGTCCGAGGACTCGGCGACCTGGCTGGATACGACGCTGCCGCTCGACGATGTGGGGAGCGGGTCGGTCGAGCTGGCGGGAAGGTTCGCCGAGCTCGTCGACCGGCTCGAGCAGGTCACCGACGAGCTGGCCGGCGCGCATCCACTGGCGCACTGGCTGAAGGTCATCGAAGACGGCGTCGCCTCGCTGACGTCGGTCTCGACCAACGACGACTGGCAGTCCGGGCAGGTGACCAGGGAGCTGTCACGGGTGCGTGAGGCGGCCGCGGGGCACGAGGTCGACGAGCTGCGGCTGCCCGACGTGCGGGCGCTGCTGGGCGCCAGGCTGGCCGGACGGGCCACGCGGGCCAACTTCCGCACCGGGACGCTGACCGTGTCCACGCTGGTGCCGATGCGGTCGGTGCCCCACCGGGTGGTGTGCCTGCTGGGCATGGACGACGGCGTGTTCCCCCGCGTCGGGATCACCGATGGCGACGACCTGCTGGCGCGAACCCCGCAGACCGGGGAGCGCGACCTGCGCAGCGAGGACCGACAGCTGTTCCTGGACGCGCTGCTGGCGGCGACCGAGACGCTGGTGGTGACCTACACGGGCGCCAACGAGTATTCGGGCCAGGACCGGCCACCGGCGGTGCCGCTCGGAGAGCTGCTGGACGCGTTGGACGCGACCGCTGTCTCCGCGGATGGGCGCCCGGTCTCGACCGCGGTGACGACCAGGCACCCGCTGCAGCCGTTCGACCCGCGCAACCTGACGCCGGGCGCGTTGGTGGCGGGTCACTCCTTCTCCTTCGACAGGGCCGCCGAGGCCGGTGCCCTCGCCGCCGTGTCCGACCGTGTCGAGCCGCCGGAGTTCCTGCCTGCCCCGCTGGCGTCGACCGCTGCCGGCGACGTGACGCTCGAGGAGCTCCTCGCCTTCTACCGCACACCGGTGCGCGCGTTCTTCCGCGACCGGCTCGAGCTGGCGCTGCCCCGCGACGACGACCCGCTCTCCGACGGGCTGCCCGTCGAGCTCGACGGGCTGGGGCAGTGGTCGGTGGGCGACCGGCTGCTCCACGATCTGCTCGCCGGGATGTCGGAGGACCAGGCGATCCAGCAGGAGTGGCGCCGCGGCGTACTTCCTCCCAAATGGCTCGGCTGGCGCATCCTCACCGACGTGGTCACCAAGGCGAAGCCGATCGCGCAGGAGGCGCTGCGGGTACGCCACGCGGGCATCTCGACCGGGCAGACCCGAGCCGTCGATGTCGAGGTCGATCTCGGCGACGGCCGGCGGCTGACCGGCACGGTGCCGCAGGTCTACGGCGATCGGCTGGTGCCGGTGACGTACTCCCGGCTGGGTGCCAAGCAGCGGATCGAGTCCTGGGTGCAGCTGGTCACGCTGGCCGCCTCCGACGAGGACCGGCCGTGGAGCGCGTGGACGCTGGGCCGTCCCGGCAACTCCAGGTCGCGTACGCCGTTCGGGCTCTCCCAGCTCGGACCTCTCGACCACACGGCGGTGGACGTGCTGCGTGACCTGGTGAAGCTGCGGGACCGGGGACTCTCCGAGCCGTTGCCGCTGCCGTTGAAGACATCACTCACCTACGCGCGTCAGCGCCGGACCCAGGCGAGCCCGGACGACGCTCTCTACAAGGCCGGTTGGGACTGGAAGGACGGCCGGTTCGAGGGCGA
>NZ_JBOHDN010000157.1:0-11409 GCF_050699375.1 Nocardioides sp.
CCCATGATCTTGCCCATGAACAGCCAGTAGACGCAGAACTGCGTCAGCGGGTTGATGTAGGACCAGAAGACGCCGAGGATCGAGTTCGAGTAGCGACCGCTGATCTCCCGCTGCACGAGCAGCTTGAGGAGATAGCGGCGCTTGAAGACCGACAGCAGCCCGAGGTTCTCCGCCGGCGGCGCCAGCGGCGCGTCGACGACGCGTACGGGACGTTCGTCAACTCCGGTTGCCATCGGTCTCCTTCTCCTCAGTAGCCAGCCACGGCTCGAAGGTCTTCTCCCAGGCCTCCGGCGAGGTGAACTCGGGGAGCTTGGAGCGGTACTCCGCGGCCAGCTCGGGCCAGCGACGCTTGAGCTGGCGGTGCACCTTGATGGTGTCCCGCATCATCTGGTTGAAGAGCTTCTTGTCGCGGCGGTAGAAGGCAGCGCCCTGCTGGTCGTTCATCGACACGATGGCGCTGTCGTACTTGGTGATCCGATACCACTGGTTGTCCATCGCTGCGAGCTCGGCCTCGGGGAACTCCTCGGAGAGCTTGCGCGGCTTCAGGATCTGACGGATCGGCGCCTTGAGCGCGGCGATCTTCACCTCGCGGCCGGTCGGCACCTCGGTGTCGGCCTTGCCCTTGCGCGGCGGCTTGTGGCGGCGTACGGGCGGGAACTCGTCGCGGTCGGCCTCGAGCTGCGCGTCCGGGAACTCCTTGGCCATCTCACGTACGGCCGGGAGCTGGGTCGCGAGGGTCTCGTGGAGCCTCTCCGGGCCGGCGAGCACGTCCAGCAGCGCCTGGTGGCGCAGCTTGACGGTGGAGTACTGCATCGAGACCAGGTGCTTGACCTGGTGGGAGAACGACTCCCGGACCATGCGGCCACCGTCGTCATAGATCGAGTGCAGCAGCGCCGCCACGAAGCGGTTGCGCTGGTGGAAGTAGGACTGCCAGTCGAGGGCGTCGTTCTTGTCGGTCCACGGGACGTGCCACACGGCAGCGCCAGGGAAGGACACGGTCGGGAAGCCCGCCTCCTTGGCGCGCAGGCCGTACTCGGAGTCGTCCCACTTGATGAAGACCGGCAGCGAGAGCCCGATCTCCTCGATCACCTTGCGCGGGATCAGGCACATGAACCAGCCGTTGAAGTCCACGTCCACGCGCTTGTGCAGCCAGCGGGTCGAGCGCAGGTTGCGGGCGCCGAAGTCCCAGTCGCCGACGACGCCTGGAGCCGACTCCCACCAGAACCGCCACGGCTGGACGATCTCGCCGAAGGTGTGCAGGCGGGACTTGGCGAAGAGGGAGAACATGTGGCCGCCGACGATCGTCGGCCGCTTCGCGAGGTCACCGAAGGTGACCGCGCGGATGATGCCCTCGGGCTCGCAGACGACGTCGTCGTCCATCATCAGGGCGTACGTCGCGGTGCCCTTGCGCACCGACTCGAGCTGTCCACGCGCGTAACCGCCGGAGCCACCGAGGTTGCCCTGCTCCAGCACCCTCAGCAGGTCGCCGAGCGCCTTCTCCGCCGCAGGGAACTCAGGGTCGTCGACGACCTTCTTGGTGCCCTGCTCCATCAGGAAGACGGTGTCGAGGTAGGGCCGCAGCTCCTCGTCCTCGCCCATCTGGGCGAGCAGCTTCGAGGCGAAGTCGGGCTTGTTCATCGTGGTGACGCAGATGTCCACGGTGCCGTGCTGGGCACGGTCCTCGGGGACCTCGGCGGTCCACTCGGCGGAGGTGACGACGGCGTCCTCGTCGGAGGCGACGACGTCGTACCAGTACCAGCCGCCGTCGACGAACGGCTTCAGCGGCAGGTCGAAGGAGAAGGTGCCCGTGCCACCGACAGCGTCGGTCTCCGTGGTCGCGGCGTCCACGCGCTGGGAACGGCCGTTGGCCATCGACTTGTAGACGATGACGCTCGCACCGCGGCCCTTCAGCGTGACGGTCAGCTTCACGTCGTCGACGACGGTGTGCCGGCGCCAGTAGCTGGCCGGGAAGGCGTTGAAGTAGGTGCCGAGCGAGAGCCGCTCACCCTGGATGACCCGCAGTGCCGTACGCGACTCGAGCTGGTCGGGGTGGACCTCGGTGCCGTCGTTGATCGACTGACGGATCTGGGCGTTGTTCAGCGCCTGGGCGGACTTGTCCGAGCCGACCTCGTACTTGTCGGCGTCCAGGATCGCGGCCTGGTTGTCGACGTAGAGCGGGAGTACGTCGGTGTCACGGTCCAGGGGCAGGATCTGCCGCTGCAGAAGTCGGGTGGTCACTCGTCAACGCCTCCGGAAGTGAGGGGGGTGCCGTCCTCGAAGTGGGGACGGAGCTTGTTCTCGAACATGGTGAGCGCGGACGCGATCGCCATGTGCATGTCCAGGTACTTGTACGTGCCGAGGCGGCCACCGAAGAGCACCATCGGCTCCTTCTTGGCCAGGTCGCGGTAGACCAGGATCTTCTCGCGGTTGTCGGCGGTGTTGATCGGGTAGTACGGCTCGTCACCCTCCTGGGCGAACCGGCTGTACTCCTTCACGACGATGGTCTTACCGGGCTTGTAGCGGTCGGCGCGCTCGGGGTGGAGGTGCTTGAACTCCAGCTCACGAGTGAACGGGACCTCGGGGTCGTTGGCGTTGACCACGCCGGTGCCCTGGTAGTCGTCGACGTCGAGGGTCTCGGACTCGAGGTCCACGGTGCGCCAGGAGAGCTTGCCGGCGGAGAAGTCGAAGTATTCGTCGACCGGGCCGGTGTAGACGATCGGGACCTTGCCCTTGTAGTCGTCGACCACGGAGAAGAAGTCGGTGTCGAGCTTGACCTCGATGTTGGGGTGGTCGGCCATCCGCTCCAGCCAGGCGGTGTAGCCGTCGACCGGGAGACCTTCGTACTTGTCGTTGAAGTAGCGGTTGTCGAACGTGTAGCGGACCGGCAGCCGGGTGATGATGTCCGGGCTGAGCTCGGTCGGGTCCTTCTCCCACTGCTTGGCGGTGTAGCCCTTGATGAACGCCTCGTAGAGGGGGCGCCCGATCAGGGAGATCGCCTTCTCCTCGAGGTTCTTGGCGTCCTCGGTGCTGAACTCGGCGGACTGCTCCGCGATCAGCGCGCGGGCCTCGTCGGGGGTGTGCGACTTCCCGAAGAAGGTGTTGATCAGCGCAAGGTTCATCGGCAGGGAGTAGACCTGCCCCTGGTACTTCCCGAACACCCGGTGCTGGTAGTTGGTGAAGTCGGTGAACTTCCGTACGTAGTCCCACACCTTCTCGTTGGAGGTGTGGAAGAGGTGGGTGCCGTACTTGTGCACCTCGATGCCGGTCTCCTCGTCGAACTCGGAGTAGGCGTTGCCACCGACGTGGGAACGGCGCTCGATGATGAGCACCTTCTTGTCCAGCTCGGAGGCGGCACGCTCGGCAATGGTCAGGCCGAAGAGGCCGGAGCCGACGATGACGAGGTCGGGAGTGGTTTCAGGGAAGGACACGATCGCTCAGTCTAGGTCTCTGTTGGTGGGGGGCGGTCAGGAGGAGGTTGAGGGTGTTGAGTTGGGCAGCGTTCGCATGCCCCGCGCTGCGCGCAGGGCCTTGATCACGTTGACGGCCTCGTGCTTGCCGCCTCGAAGCGGGCTGAGGAGGACCACAGCCGCGGTGATGAGCCAGGGCTTGAGACGTACGAGGACGTTCTCGCCGTAGCGGAGGTGGACGACGAACAGGTTGCGGTACATGTAGAAGCCCTTCCAGCCGGCCAGGTCGTGCTGCTGGCTGAAGTCGAGCTGCCGGACGAGCACCGCGTCACGTACGGCCCAGATCGTGCGGCCGGCGCGACGGGCGCGGATGGCGAGGTCCACGTCGTCGTAGAAGATGAAGTAGGAGGGGTCGGGCAGCCCGATCTCCTCCAGGACGGTGCGGCGGATCATGAAGCCCTCGAAGGCGACGTTCTCCACCGGCACCCGCTCGGGCATGGCCTCGCGGGTCGGGTAGGTGTCCATGACCGAGGCGGTCTTCGGCTTGATCGCGAGCGGGTTGCGCAGGTCGAACTTGAGCGCGGCCAGCTCGATCAGGTTGCCGTTGCGGTCCTCGCGCACGGAGAAGAGGCAGTCCTCGTCCTGGGCGAGCAGCACCTCGAGGCAGTCGTGGGCCGGGACGACGTCGTCGTCGATCAGGTAGAGGCGGTCCCAGCCCTGCGAGACCGCGGCCTTGGTGCCGAGGTGGAAACCGCCGGCTCCGCCGAGGTTCTCGGGGCTGTCGATGACCTGGAGGTTGGGTGTGATCGCCTCGGCGAGGACCTGGCTGGTGTGGTCGGTCGAGGCGTTGTTGACCACGATCACAGCGTCAGCGGGCTGGTCGAGCTTGGTGAGCCCGTCGAGCAGCCCGCGCAGCATGTCGGCGCGGTTGTAGGTGACGACGACGATCGCGACCGTCTCACGGGTGGTGCTCAACGAAGGAACCTCTCGTGTCCACTGAAGTCCCCCCGGATGGCCGCCCACCAGGCCTGCGCGGAGAGCCGGATCCGCTTCGGCTCGGGCTTGGTGAGCAGGTAGAACCATAGAGTCTTCGCCACGAAAGCCAAAGCGAAGGGCCAGCCTCGGTAGTCGCGCAGGTTGAGCAGGTTGTTGCGCGCCATGCAGTAGTGCTTCAGGTCGCTGGGCGTGTGGTTGTACGTCGCCCGCCCCCACGCCATCGGAGTGCCGAGGTCTCCGACCGCCGGGTGGCGCACCTGCGCACCGACGACGGTCGCGATCCGGGCCCCGGCCTGCTCGGCCCGCAGCCGGTATTCGTGGTCGTCGCCCCAGATGAAGAACTCCGCGCGGGGGTAGCCGATCTTCTCGACGAGGTCGCGGGTGACCAGGACGCCGTTGAACGGGATCACGATGTCCCGGATCAGGCCGTCTGTGGCGGCCGCCTCGACATCAGCGAGCTGGTGCACGACCTTCGAGCGGCCCGGGAGCCGGATCGGGAAGACGAGGCGGCCGGGGTCGCGCTCATCGACTACGAGCGGCCCCCAGAAGTCCAGGTCGCTCTGCTTGAGCAGGAGGGCCAGGCAGTCGGCGTCGGGCAGGCCGTCGTCGTCCATCAGCCAGACCAGGTCGGCGCCGCGCTCGACCGCCAGCTCCAGGCCGTCGTGGAAGCCGCCGGCGCCGCCGCTGTTGCGCTCCAGGGTGTGCGCGACCACCGGCACCGCCCGTCCGGCCGTCGAGCCTGTCGAGACCCCTTCGGCACCGTCCAGCTCGGCCAGCCACTGCGACGTACCGTCCGTGGAGGCGTTGTCGATGACGATCACCTCGTCGAGGCCGTCGACCACGTCGAGCCGCTCCAGCAGTCGCTGCAGCAGCTCGAGACGGTTGAAGGTCACCACGACGGCGGCGACACGATTGCTCCCTGGCACGGATCCAGACTAGCCGCGACCTCGGGGGTTCCCGGGAATCAGCGAGTCCGTGTGACGCCTCGTTAACGCGTTGTTCAACACAGCGAACGGCGTCAGGTCCACAGACTCGCAATCGGCAACCCGTAGAGCCGATCGGAGAATCGATAGCTTTCCGATCCTGTGTTGAGGACGATCCCGGCCACGAAACGGTCGCCAACCGCATCACGCAAAGAACGAAGGCCATCGAACTGCGACCCGCGGAACGAGGTGGCTGCCTTGACCTCGATCCCGACGACCCGCCCCCCGGCAAGCTCCATGACGGCATCCACCTCCAAGCCGTTCCGGTCACGGAAGTGATAGAGGTCGAACTCTTCACCGGTCCAGGTGCGCTGTCGCATCAGCTCGGCGACGACCAGCCCTTCAAGCATTGCCCCGTACGCCTCACGGTAGGCCAGCTCGTCCAACTGCTCCTTCGTCAATCGAGTGAGATGGAGCGCAAGCCCGGAATCGAGGACAAGCATCTTGGGGCGGCCGACCTCGCGTTTGCGCAAGTTAGGCGTCCACGGAGGGACCGTAGCCACCAGACCTACATCGGCAAGTAGATCCAGATAGGAGGTGATCGTCGATGCCGGAACCGCTGTGACGTCGGCGAGCTTGGACTTGACCAGTTCCCCTGACTGAGCGCCGGCGATCGCGCGCAACAACGACTCGACCCGCGCGGGTCGAACCTCCTTGCGCAGCTCGCTCAGGTCACGGCGGACGACCCCAGTCAGATATCCATCGAACCATCGTCTGCGCATCCGGTCGGGCAGGCTGACCACCTCCGGGTAACCTCCGCGAGCCAGCAGCTCTGCATAGTCGCACTCGACTGGTCGCCAAGCATCGAGTGTGTCGTCTATCGTCACCGCGCGTGCCGCGAAGTCGGCTGGCGCGGCGCGTACCTCGCCTTCGCTCAGACCATAGAGCGGTAGGCGGCCGACCCTGCCGGCCAAGCTGTCAGCAAGCCCTCGCACCCGTAGCAGCGAGGACGATCCTGTGAGGATGAAGCGACCGGCTCCGCATTCCTTCTGATCAGCCCTGTCACGCATCAACCGTACCCGAACTCGCAGGAACGCTGGCCTCAACTCGCAGGAACGCTGTCCGCAATCCGTAGAAACGCTGTAGCAGACCGATGAACTGATTCACAGACCAATGCGTCGGTCTCGACACGCTCGCTGAACCTCACGGCTCGACCGACGACGGTTCAGCACGCTGATGCGAGGTCGTCGGTCTCGTTGGCCTGGTAGCCCTTGTTGCGTGAGCCCAGGGCGCCGCCGGTGACGGGACCACCGTCGCCGGAGTCACCGGCGGGCTTGGTCTTGACGTCGTCGTTCTTGGTGGCGGGTGCCTTGGTCTCGCCATCGTCCCCCTCGTTGCCGGGCGACTCGAAGACCTCCTCCTTCTTCGGGGTGGCCTTCTTCACGGCCTTGCGCACCTCGGCGTGGATGTCCGACATGTCCGGGTCGGCCGTGCTCACCAGCGGCGGCACCAGCGAGAGCGTGGAGACCTTCTGCGACTTCGCCTTCAGGGCGAGCGCCGAGAACCTCTCGATCTCGCTCGGCGGCACCGTGGTGGTGATCGTGGCGCCGGTCGCCTTCGCGACGTCCTGGTAGTGACGTACGACGTCTGCGGGGCTGGTCTGCTGCAGGATCGCGCTCATCACACACTTCTGGCGGGCCATCCGGGAGTAGTCGTCGGAGTCGTGGCGGGCTCGGGCGTACCAGAGCGTCTCCCAGCCGTCGAGCTTCTTCTTGCCGGGCTCGATGTGGGTGTAGAACTTGTCGGAGGGGATGCCGACCGGGATCGGCTGACGTACGTTCAGGGTGACCCCGCCGATGGCGTCGACGATCTTCTCGAAGCCGTTGAGGTCGACCATCGCGTAGTAGCTGATCTGCAGGTCGGTGATGCCCTCGACGGCGTCGACGGTCGCCGCCATGCCGGGGTCCTTCTCGTCCTTGTAGAGGTCCTTGTGCTCCCCGGCCCAGGTGCTCACCCCGTTGAGGTAGCAGCCGTCACAGTCGAAGCCGCGCGGGAACTCCTCGTCCATCGGGGAGCCGTCGTCGAAGGTGAAGTTCTGCATGTTTCGAGGCAGGCCGATGAGCACCGTACGTCCCGTGACGGCGTCGATGGAGGCGACCGTGAGCGAGTCGGGGCGCAGGCCCCAGCGGGTCTTTCCGCTGTCGCCGTCGGCGCCGGCGAGCAGGACGTTGAAGCGGCCGTTGTGGGCCTCGGCGGCCTCGGCCCCGGCGAAGATCGTCTCGACCATGCCCTTGTGCACACCGACCAGGTGGGCACCGAAGATCATGGTCGCGGCCACGGAGAAGGCCAGCGCGCCGTTGATCGCGACCACGATGCGCCGCTGCTTGAGGTCGAGCTCGAGCGGGCGGCCCAGGCGCCAGGCGTCCACGAAGAGCGCCGCCCAGGCGAGGGCGCCGGCGATCAGCGCGATGCGGAAGAAGCCGAGCAGCCACGGCGTCGTGCCCAGCCGGAAGATCAGGCCGTGCCACAGCAGGGAGATCCCGAAGACCAGGCCGGCGGTGACCGCGAGACCGATGACGGTCCAGATCGCGATCCGGCCGACGCGGCGGTTGCCCGCGACGAGCTGTGCCGAGCCCGGCAGGAGCAAGGTGATCAGCAGCAGCGCCATGGCACGGCGGAAGCGCACGCGGGAAGCGCGCTCGGCGGCCGTACGCTGGGGCCGGTAGTTCTGATCAGCCATGACAGGTCCCTCGGGCAGTTCGTCTTTACCGGGCAGGTTTTACCGGGCGAGGGGGGTTACCAGGTAAATGGGTTGCCCCGCCAGTATCACTAGTCACACCAGTAACACGACGGTACGACGCGCCGTCTAACTCTACCGGCGCGGCACGGTACGTTTGAGCGCATGCCAAACCCCCGCAACCCCGGCAACCCCAACGACCCCCGGTCGCAGCAGTACGGGTGGGCGTACGGCCGCGGCCAGTCTGCTCCGCCCAACGGGCCGGAGCAGACCAACGTCATGCCGACGGCCCAGCGCCCGCCGGCCGGCTCGCCTCCCCCGGCACCGCAGCGGGGTGGCTACGACCGCCCGCTGCCGCAACCCGGGCAGATCGCGCCGACGCCCGGCTATGACCAGGGCTACGGGCAGCAGGGCTACGGCCAACAGGGTTATGGCCAACAGGGCGGCTGGAGCCAGCCGAGCGAATACGGTGGCGGCACCGGGGGCCATGGGGGTCCGGGCGACGGCTATGGCGGCCGAGACGGTCGGGGTGGTGGTCGCGGGGGCCGCCAGCCCAGGCCCAAGAAACGGCACCCGTTCCGCCGGTTCGTCGCCATCTTGATGATCCCGGTGCTGATCCTGGTCGGCGCGATCGCCTGGATCGGCATCAGTGCCTGGAACAAGGTCGACAAGGTTCCCTACGAGCCGACCGCCGGCGAGCGCCCCGCCGACCAGCCCGGAAAGACGTACCTCATCGTCGCCAGCGACTCCCGCGAGGGCCTGACCAAGGCGGAGAAGAAGAAGCTGCACACCGGCGACGCCTCAGGGAGCCGCACCGACACCATCAAGCTGCTGCACACCGGTGCCGGCAAGACCATCGTGGTCACAATCCCGCGTGACTCCCCGGTGGACATCCCCGGTCACGGCAATACCAAGATCAACGCGGCCTTCGCGTTCGGCGGCCCGGAGCTGCTCACCCAGACGATCGAGCAGAACACCGGCGTACGTATCGACGGCTACGTCGAGATCGGTATGGGCGGTCTCGCACGGCTGGTCGACGGTGTCGGCGGCGTCGAGATCTGCCCCAAGCAGGACATGAAGGACCCGCTGGCCGGCCTGAACGTCAAGAAGGGCTGCCAGGATGCCGACGGGGCCACGGCTCTTGCCTACGCCCGCTCGCGTCACGTGGAGAGCACCGGCGACCTGGCCCGCGGCGTCAACCAGACCGAGGTCATCTCCGGCATCGGCAAGAAGATGACCAACCCGGCCACGGTGCTCAACCCGTTCAAGCTCGCCGAGATGGGCAAGAGCGCCGAGGGGCTCAAGGTCGGCGAGGGCATGAGCGTCATCGGCGGCGTGCAGTTCGCCTGGGCGTTCAAGGCGCTCGCCGGCGGTTCCGCGATGACGTGCGGCGTTCCGATCGTCGATGTTTCGACCCAGTGGAACAAGGAAGACGCGTTGACGATGTTCGGCCATATCAAGGAGGACACCGTCGACCAGATGCCGGCCGACATCTGTACGCCTACCGGCCTCCCGAAGAGCGTCACCGGCTGATCCTCGAACCGGCCACCGCCGTCCCTACTGACTTTCGTCGGTAGGGACGGCTGCTTTTCGTGCAGTGTGCCGGGCTGCGTACGTCCCTAGTTTCGACGCATGATCACTTTGGACCACCTGACCAAGAGATACGGCGCGACCACCGCTGTCGACGATCTCACCCTGCAGATAGAGCCCGGCCGGGTCACCGGCTTCCTCGGCCCCAACGGCGCCGGCAAGTCCACCACGATGCGGATGATCCTCGGCCTGGACCGGCCGACGTCCGGGACCGCCAGGATCGACGGTCGTCCGTACGCCTCGTTGGAGCGTCCGCTCCGAGAGGTCGGTGCCCTGCTGGACGCGAAGGCGGTGCACCCCGGTCGCCGGGTGCGTACGCATCTGGTGGCGATGGCGCGGAGCAACTCGATCCCGGTGGCGCGGGTCGACGAGGTGCTCGAGCGCGTCGGCCTCGCCGGCGTGGCGCGGAGGCGGGCGGGGTCGCTCTCGCTCGGCATGAGCCAGCGGCTCGGGATCGCCGGGGTGCTCCTGGGCGACCCCCGGGTGATGCTCTTCGACGAGCCGGTCAACGGGCTCGACCCGGACGGGGTGATGTGGATCCGGAAGCTGCTGAGGTCGCTCGCCGCGGAGGGGCGCACGGTCTTCGTCTCCAGCCACCTGATGAGCGAGATGCAGCAGACCGCCGACCATCTGGTCGTGATGGGCCGCGGGCGGCTGCTCGCTGACTCTCCGATGGCCTCGTTCGTCGCCGGGCACGGGTCGCTCGAGGAGGCGTACTTCCGCCTGACGTCCGACAGTGTGGAGTTCGCCGGGACGGAGGTGGCCTGATGTTGACCTCGTTCTGGGCCGCATTCTGGGCCTCGATCTCCTCGGAATGGACCAAGCTGTGGTCGGTCCGCTCGACCTGGTGGTGTCTGATCGGAGCGGTCTTCCTGATGGCGCTCTACTCGGTGCCGCTGGGCTTCGACGCCGCCAACCCCAACCCGAACATGTCCCACGACGACCAGCTGCTGCACGCCGAGGACGTCGCCACCGCGGGGCTGCTGTTCACCCAGTTCGCGCTGATCGCGCTGGCCCTGCTCACGGTGACCTCGGAGTACGCCTCCGGCAGCATGCGTACGACCCTGCAGTGCGAGCCCCGGCGTGGTCGGGTGCTGGCGGCGAAGCTGGTCGTCGTGGAGGTCGTCGCACTGGTCTCCGGAGCGCTCCTGGCCGTCCTGGGCGCGGGGCTCGGCTACCTCACCGCGGGGGACTACGGCGTCTTCGACGTCTCCTCGGTGGCCGTCGTGGCGGGCAAGGTCAGCGTCTACATGGCGGTCGTCGTCGCGCTCGCGATCGGCCTGGCCCTGGCGCTGCGCAGCACCGCTGGTGCGCTGGTCGTGGCCTTCCTGGCGCTCTTCCTGCTGCCCATGGTGCTGATGATGAGCGGGATGGACCTGATGACCGATCTCTCCTACTACCTGCCGGGGACGGCGGGCACGGAGTATCTCGGCATCGGGATCGCCACCCTCTTCGGGCTCGGCGACGGGCTTCCCTACGGGCACAACGGCGGGCTCGGGCTCTTCGCGGCCTGGTCCGGGGTCGCGCTCCTCGCGGGCTATGCGGTGTTCCGCCGCCGCGACGCCTGACCCGTCCCGAACAGGAACGTCCCGAACCGGAACGTCCCGCACAGGAACGTCCCGCACAGGAACGTCTCAGTCCTCGCCCACGAGCCCGGCCACGTGGGCGTGGACCGCTGCCTGCACCCGGTTGAGTACGCCGAGACGACCGAAGGCGGTCCTCAGAGAGGCCTTCACGGTCCCCGCCACGAGATGGA
>NZ_JBOHDN010000158.1:0-39414 GCF_050699375.1 Nocardioides sp.
TGTCGGAGCCGCCTGTCGGAATCGAACCGACGACCTTCTCATTACGAGTGAGACGCTCTGCCGACTGAGCTAAGGCGGCGTACCGTCACCGTTACCGCATGAAGCGGCTCTGGTTGAGCGGACCGGACGAGTGTACCGAGACTGCGCGCTCGACACTAAAACGGTGCGCCTCGACGTGCTCGTCGATGGTCATGCGAGTGGGCTTACCCTTGCCGATGAGGCGGCCCAGGCGGCGAACGCCGTGCTTCATTGCTGCTCTACTCCCCTATGAACATGGAACTGCCACCGGCTGCGGACGCAGTGGTGGTGATTCAATGATGACGACAGGTGAGCCATAGAGGTAGACGATCTTTCCTTGGAAAGACATAGGATGTCTCTATGTTGTCGCTGCACCAGCTCCGGGTGTTCCTCGCGGTCTACGAGCATGGCTCGCTGACCGCAGCCGCCGAGGAGCTCGGTTATGCGCAACCGTCGATCTCCGAGCAGGTCAGAGGCCTCGAGCGTACGCTCGGCGTCCAGCTTTTTCGCCGGGTCGGGCGCGGGGTGGTGCCGACCGGGGTGGCCGACGAGCTGAGGCCGCACGCGGAGCGTACGGTCGCGGCGGCCGAGGACGCGCGCAAGGCCGTGCAGGCGGTCAAACAGTTCGAGACCGGAACCATCCGGTTCGGGATGTTCGGGATCGCGCGGCTCTACGGCGGTGCCGGGCTGGTGGCCGACGTGCTCGACCGCTATCCGGGCGTACGCGTCGAGCTGGTCGGGCAGAACTCGGCCGAGGTCCAGGACGATCTGCGGCGCGGACGCCTCGAGGCGGCGATGCTCTCGGTCGGCAGCGTCTCCGGTGAGGGGCTGAAGATCAGTCCCGTCGCTCGCGACGAGCTCGTCTACATCTCGGCGGACCCCGCGCACCTGGCCACGCCGGTCACCCCACACCGGCTCTCGCTGGCCACGCTGGTCATGGCCGACACGACCTGGAGCTCGGAGGACGCCACCCGCACCACGCTGCGCAACCTGCTCCACGAGACCGGCCGCAACCCACCGAGCCGCATCGAGGTCGAGGACCTCGAGACGGCGGTCGAGCTGGTGGGGATGGGGTACGCCGACAGCGTCATCCCCCGGGGAGCCGCCGAGCAGCTCCTCCCCCGGCTGGCACCCAAGGCCGGGTGGGTGTCGCTGCGGCCCCGGACGTACGACACCTTCGCCATCGTCCACCGCACCGACGCCACCCTCTCCCCCGCCGCGACCCTGATGATCGAGCTGGCGACCAAACGGATCCAGGCCATCACCGACCCCGTCCACCCGCGCTGACCCACCCCGCGCCGAGGCGTCACTCCTGCAGGCCGAGGCGTCACGTGTGCAGGCCGAAGGGTCACGTGTGCAGGCCGAGTTGGCACCGCGGTGACTTCTCGGCCTGCAGAAGTGACTTCTCGGCCTACGTACGTGACGTCTCGACCTGCGGGAGTGACTTCTCGGCTGGGGTCAGCACTCCAGGCCGTCGTCGGGGACCTTGCCGTCGACCAGGTAGTCGTTGATGGCGTCGTCGACACAGTCGTTGCCCTGCATGTAGCCGGTGTGGCCGTCGCCGTCGCGGGAGACGAGTACGCCGGCGTCGAGGGCCTTGGCGAGCTTCTCGGCCCACTCGTAGGGGGTCGCCGGGTCGCGGGTGGTGCCGACGACGACGATCGGGTTGGAACCCTCGGCGTCGATCTCGGGCTCGGGTTCGCTGGCCTTGAACTTCTCCCCGGCGCAGCCGTTGAGCATCCAGGCCAGCGCCGCACCGAAGGTGGGAGCCTCCTCTTCGAAGGCGGGCAGCTGCTTGCGCACCTCGGCCGGAGTGAGACCGGAGGAGTCGTCGAGGCAGTTGATCGCCCAGTTGGCTTCCATCGTGTTGTTCAGATAGCCGCCTTCGGGGTCGCGGCCGGCGTAGTTGTCCGAGAGGCTCATCAGCTGGGTGCCGTCACCCTTCAGCGCGGCCTCGAGCGCGTCGGTGAGGTAGGGCCAGTAGGACTCGACGTACAGCGGCGTGATCAGGCCGTAGAGCGCGTTGCCCGAGGTCAGCTCGCGCTTTCCGGCGGGCAGCGGCTCGGCGTCGATCTCCTCCATCAGCTTCTGGACGCGCTCGACGCCGTCGTCGACGGTGTCGCCGAGGAAGCAGCTGCCCTTGTCGACGCAGTTCTCGACATAGGAGCGGAGCGCGACCTCGAAGCCCTTCGCCTGGGCCAGGTTGGACTCGAGCACGCTCAGCCCCGGCGCGATCGCGCCGTCGAGGACGAAGCGGCCGACGCGGTCGGGGTAGAGCTCGGCGTACGTCGACCCGAGCTGCGTCCCGTAGGAGGCACCGAAGTAGTCGAGCTGGTCCTCGCCGAGCGCCGCCCGGAGCACGTCCATGTCGCGGGCCGCCTCGACGGTGCTGACGTGTGCGGAGATGCCGTCCTTCTGGGCGGCGCAGCCGTTGGCCATGTCGGTGCCGGTCTTCGAGTACGCCTTCTCCTCGGCGGCGGTGTCCGGGTCGGGGTCCACCGCGACGTACGCGTCCAGCGCCTCGTCGCCGAGACAGTCGACCGGTGTGCTCTGCCCGACGCCACGAGGATCGAAGCCGACGATGTCGTAGGAGTCTCGGACCGTGGGGCTGAAAGACTGGTTGTTGTAGAGCGCGTACTCGATGCCGGAGCCACCCGGGCCGCCCGGGTTGATCGCCAGCGAGCCGATCTTCTCCTCGTTGGCCGGGTCCTTGATGACCGCGATGTCGATGGAACGGCCGGTGGGGTCGGCGTAGTCGAGCGGGACCTCCAGGGTCGCGCACTCGAAGGCGCCGTTGCAGTCCTTCCAGGCCAGCTTCTGGCTGTAGAAGGGCTGCAGGCCCTCGGCCGGAGCGGCGGTCGCCTTCGCGCTCGGACTCACCTGGTCGGCGTCGGGGGTGCCTCCACCGGCACCACAGCCTGCGGTGATCACGGTCAGAGCGGTCAGCGCGGCGGCGCCGGTCACTGCTTTGAGTTTCACTGATCTCCTCCGGGCGGCAACAGCGCCACCATCATGGCTTCCAGCACCAACTGGGGCTGCACGTTGAACTCCAGCAGCTGCTCGCGGGCCTCGAAGACGGCCGCGATGCGCTGCAGGTTGCCCTCTGGGGTCGTCGCCTCGGCGAGCCGGGAGATCTCGGCCCGGTGCTCCTCGTTGACGAGCGTCACCGGGGCACCGGCGGCGAGGGTGATCGCGTCGCGGTAGATCGAGACCAGGTCCATCAGCCCCCGGTCGATCACGTCGCGGTGGCGCCGGGTCGCCCGGCGCTTCTGGTCCTTCTCGAGAGCGGACAGCGCGGGGCCGTACTCACGAGGCCGGCGACCTCGATCGACGACGCCGTAGCCGGCATCGAGGTCGGCCTTCTCCCGGGCGTCGAGCTCCGCGGTGACCGCGTCGGCCTCCTCCTTCGACACCGCGGCCAGCTCCCCGGCGGCTCGGAGCGCGTCGGCGAGGGTGCTCAACCGGGTCGGGTAGGTGACGACCTGCTCGCGGCGGCGCCGGGTGTCGTCGTCTCGGGCGAGCGCCTTGGCCCGGCCGATGTGGCCCTGGCTCGCGCGCGCCGCGTAGGCCGCACGGGCCTCGTCCACGCCGAGCGTACGTTGCAGGAAGGCCGTCACATCGGGTGCGGTCGGGGTGCTCAGCGTGACCAGCCGGCACCGCGACCGGATCGTGGGGAGCACGTCCTCGACGGTCGGCGCGCAGAGCATCCAGACGGTGCGCGCCCCGGGCTCCTCGACCGCCTTGAGCAGGGCGTTGTTGGCCTGCTCGGTGAGCCGGTCGGCGTCCTCGATGATCAGGATCTGCCAGCGTCTTCCGGCCGGGGACAGCGCCGACTGGCGGACGAGGTCCCGGATCTCGTCGACCCCGAGGGTCAGCTTCTCGGTGCGGACCAGGTTGACGTCGGCATGGCTGCCGGCGAGCACAGTGTGGCACTCGTGGCACCGGCCGCAGCCACCGTTCGGGCACTGCAGCGCGGCGGCGAAGGCGATCGCGGCGTTGGACCTCCCCGAGCCCGGCGGGCCGGTGAAGAGCCAGCTCTGGGTCATGCCGTGGCCGCCGGCGGCGGTCTGCAGCGTGGAGATGATGTGGCGCTGGCCGACGAGGTTGTCCCAGACGGACGCGGTGACCACGTTCATGCCGTCACCGCCTGAGTGAGCATGGGCTCGAGGCGCGCCAGGACCGCCGCGTGGACCTCGTCCATCGGCGCCCGCGCGTCGAGGACGAGGTAGTGATCGGGGTTGCGTTTGGCCAGCTCGACGAAGGCCTCACGCACACGCTGATGGAACTCCACCGACTCCTGCTCCATACGATCGCGCTCCTCGAACCGCGTGAACCCTGCCGTCGGATCCAGGTCGAGCAGCACGGTCAGGTGGGGACGCAGGTCGGCAGTCGCCCAGCGGGCGACCTCCTCGAGCTGGGCGGCATCCAGCACGCGGCCCGCGCCCTGGTAGGCCAGCATCGAGTCGACGTAGCGGTCGGTGATGACCACCTCGCCCCGCTCCAGCGCCGGGCGGACCATCGACTCGATGTGCTCGGCCTTGTCGGCAGCGAACAGGAGCGCCTCGGTCCGGTCGTCGAGGTCGCCGGTCTCCGGGGACAGCACGATGCGGCGTACGTCCTTTCCTACGGCCGTGTCCCCCGGCTCGAAGGTCAGCAGCACCTGGTGGCCGCGGGCGGTCAGCGCCTCGTGGAGCAGCCGCGACTGGGTCGACTTGCCCGATCCCTCGCCGCCCTCGAAACAGACGAAGACACCGCGCTCTGCGTAGACACCCGGAAACCTCACGAGCCAAACCTACGGGGTGGCACCGACAAGCCAGACGTACGCCGCCCGGGCCCACCGCGATTGAGGCTGCCGAACACCACATCGCAGGCTAAGGTTCGGGCGTCCGAACCTGATCCGAAGGAGTCACCGGTGATCTACGTCCTGATCGTCCTGCTGCTGGCCGCGCTCGCGGTAGCGGCCTATCTGATCTGGAGGAGCAGGCAGCAGCCGACGACGCAGCAGCAGGAACCCGACGACTTCATCGGCGACCAGCACAAGCACGCCTCCGACCAGCTGCGCCAGGTGCGCAACGGGGACGTCGTCGAATACCTCGGCCACAACTGGTTCGTCCGTGGACGGATCGACTTCGACGAGCACGGCTACCGCTGGACCGAGCACATGCTCGACGACGCCGAGGGCAAGAAGTGGCTCTCGATCGAGGACGACGAGAGCTTCGAGGTCTCGCTGTGGCACGCGATCCCGCTCGGCGACATCGAGCAGGGCGCCGTCGGTGACCGGGATGTCATCGTCGGCGGCGTCGCCTACCGGCTCCAGGAGAAGGGCACCGCGGCCTTCACCGCCACCGGCGCGACCGGGACGGCGCCGTCCGGGTCGGCCGACTACGCCGACTACAAGTCGGTCGACGGCAAGCTCCTCGGCTTCG
The DNA here is from genome assembly GCF_050699375.1 of Nocardioides sp. Taxonomy (GTDB): domain Bacteria; phylum Actinomycetota; class Actinomycetes; order Propionibacteriales; family Nocardioidaceae; genus Nocardioides. The sequence goes on from NZ_JBOHDN010000158.1 coordinate 5,445, forward strand.
AGAAGTGGGGCAGCAACTGGGAGCCCTCCCTCGGTGAGGTGCTGCAGCCGTTCGAGCTGACCGTCTACCCCTCCACCGACCGTCCCGCGACCCTGGACGACGAGTGACCCTTCTGGACGTCCCGTTCGCGGACGTACGGGGTGACACCCTGCACTGGACGCTCGATCCGGTGCCGTGCACTCCGTTGGCCTCGCGGACGATCTCGCTCGAGGACGGTCTCACGGTCACGTTGAGCGTCCTGGGCGCCAGCCACCAGGTCGTCGTACGCCGCCACGGCCGTCCGCTCCTGCACGAGACGATCGCGTGCGGGATCTCCGATGCCTCGCCCCTTCCCGGAGCACATTCGGCGGGCGGCTACCGCCTCGGCTCGCACGTCGCCTCGGTGGGACCCGACGAGCTCGCCGAGCGGGCATCGGGGCTCGTGGAGCGGTTGAGCGGGCGTACGGACGCCGTTGTCGCCCACTTCCCGGGCGACCCGCACGCGGTGACCGCGCTGACCCTGGACGGGGTCAGCGACGGGGAGATCGCGTGGCGCACCTGGCACACCTACCCACAGACCGGCGAGATCGTCGCCACCACCACCAGCTACCGGCCCGAGGAGGTCGCACGTGTCTGAACCCAACGACTCGGGAGGCAACCCGAACCGCAAGCTGATCGGGTGGGCGATCGTCGCGGCGTGCGTCGCGCTCGCCATCGTCATCGCCATCGCCGTCTCCGGCGGCGGCGGGAACAGCCCCGAGAAGTATCTGCGCGACAACTTCGACCACGTGAGCGGCTCCGACCCCGACAGCGACGCCGGGATCGTCTTCGAGGACGACGGCACGGTGACAGCGGTCGCCAGCAAGATCGCGAGCGGCTCCGACGCCGACGAGAACCGCGCCGAGGGATCCAACCAGTATCTGCGCTACGACGACGACTGGCTGGTCGTCGTCGAGCCGCGTACGCCCTCGGGATCGACGATCACCTTCTACGAGTACGACCGCGGCTACAACCACCACGCCACCGTGATCGGGCTGTGGGGCTGGAACAGCTACTACAACCGCAACAGCGGCGGCGGCAGCAGCGGCGGATCCTTCCGCGGCGGCGGCAGCGGATCCGGCAAGTGACCACCTCAGACTGGAGATGAACCGATGACTGACATTTTGAGCGGACTGCTGTCCACCGTCGCCTTCGCCGCCCTCGGGCTGGTCCTGCTGGTGGTCGGCTTCTATGTGATCGACCTGCTCACCCCGGGCAAGCTAGGGCAGCTGATCTTCGTCGAGCACCGCCGCGACCCGGCGCTGCTGCTCGGCTCCTCGGTCGTCGCGATCGCGACGATCGTGGCCACCTCGATCTACACCGCGGAGGCGGACACGCTCCAGGGGCTCGCCGAGACCGCTGCGTACGGCCTCATCGGGATCGTCCTGCTGGCGGTCGCGTTCGTGGTGCTCGACCTGATCACCCCGGGGCGGCTCGGTGAGCTGATGACCGATGACAAGGACGACCCGGCGATCTGGGTCACGGTCGCGGTGCAGCTGGCCGTGGGCGTGATCGTGGCGGCCTCGATCACGTGAGCATCCCGCTCCCTTCGCTGCCTGCGCTGACCGCCATGCCCGAGGGACGAGCGGCTCGGCTGCTCGTCCTCGCGGCGGTGTTCGTCTGCGCCGCGTGCGGGCTCGTCTATGAGCTCGCGCTGGTGACGCTGGGGAGCTATCTGCTCGGCAACTCGATCGCGCAGACCTCCCTGGTGATCGCGGTGTCGATGTTCGCGATGGGCATCGGCGCCGTGCTCGCCAAGCCGCTCACCGCGCGGCCGCTGCGCGCGTTCGTCGGTGTGGAGATCGCGCTCGCCGCGGTCGGCGGCGCTTCGGTGCCGGCGCTCTATGCGGGGTTCGCGTGGCTGCATCTCTACACGCCGATGATGCTGGTGGTGACGTTCCTGATCGGCGCGCTGGTGGGCGCCGAGATCCCGCTGCTGATGGAGCTGCTGCAGCGGCTGCGGCGCCAGCAGGCCTCGCTCGCGGTCGCCGACATCAACGCGGTCGACTACGTGGGCGCGCTCATCGGCGGGCTGGCCTTCCCGTTCGTGCTGCTGCCGACGCTGGGGCTGCTGGTGGGGACCGTGGCCACCGCGGCGCTGAACGTGCTCGCCGCGTGGACGGTCGGGGTGGCGCTGGCCGGGACGCGTCGGCGGCGCGGGCTCGTCACCGCGATCTGCGGGGCGCTCGCCGTCGCCCTCGGCACGACCGCGGTGCTGGCCGACTCCTTCGAGCTCAACGCCCGGCAGGCGCTCTACCGCGACCCGATCATCCACTCCCAGCGCTCGGACTATCAGGAGATCGTGGTGACACGAGGCGCTCCGGTCGGGCCGGAGTTCGACGACGTACGTCTCTTTCTCGACGGTGACCTGCAGTTCTCCTCGCTGGACGAGTACCGCTACCACGAGATGCTCGTCCACCCGGCGATGAACGGGCCCCACCAGCGGGTGCTGATCCTGGGCGGCGGCGACGGGCTCGCGGCGCGGGAGGTGCTGCGCTATCGGTCGGCGTCGTCGGTGACCCTGGTCGATCTCGACCCCGAGGTGGTGTCGCTGGCGCGTTCCTTCGAGCCGGTCTCCTCACTGACCGCAGGCTCTCTGGAGGACCCCCGGCTGACGTACGTCGCCGACGACGCGTTCTCGTGGGTTCGGGACTACGCGGGGGCGCCCTTCGACGTGGTGATCGCCGACTTCCCCGACCCGGACTCGACCGCGCTGGCCAAGCTCTACTCGGTCGAGAACTACAGCATGATCGGCAGGCTGCTCGCTCCTGACGGACGGATGGTGGTGCAGTCGGGCAGCCCCTTCTTCGCGCCGGACGCGTTCTGGTCGGTGCGGCACACGCTCACCGAGGCCGGCTACCGGACCACGCCCTACCAGGCCGACGTACCTTCCTTCGGCAACTGGGGCTACGTCCTCGCCTCCCGCGGGTCCTCGGCTCCTGAGCTGGGGCTCGACGACGAGGTGCCGGGCGGGCTGCGCTATGCCAGCGACACCGTGCTCGCCGCGGCCTCGTCGTTCCCGCCGGACCGCGCCGAGCGCCCGACCTCGGTCACCACCCTGCTGGATCCGGCGATCCTGGAGTACGCCCGGAAAGGCTGGGTCGGCTACTGATGTTCTTCCTGCTCCGACTGGTCCGCCGCACCTCACAGCACTCCGCGTGGGTGCTCCCCCTCGCGATCATCTGCTTCGTCTTCGTCACCGGCTGGATCGCGATGACGCTCGCCCAGCCAGGCAGCGACATCGTGCATCCGGCCAACTACTGGTGGTGGTTCCTGGTCACCGCGACCACGGTCGGCTACGGGGACTTCTTTCCCGAGACCACCGGAGGGCGGCTCGTCGGGGCGTACGTCGTCTTCGGCTCCATCACCACCCTCGCCATCTTGTTCAGCCGGATCTCGGCAATCATCGAGAACGCCAAAGGACGCCGCATGCGTGGAGAGATCACTTTCAGCGGACGAAACCACATCGTGCTGCTCGGCTACACCGCCGGGCGCACCGAGCGGATCTTGGCCGAGCTGCTCTCCGAGCCCGAGCGGGAGGTCGTCCTGGCGACCTGGGAGGATCAGCTCACCGAGCACCCGCTGGCCGGGGAGGACCGTCTTCATTTCGTACGCGGCGACCTCACCGATCTCTCGGCGCTCGCCCGTACCGGACTCTCCGGTGCGCACAGCGTGCTGATCGACGCGCGTGACGACAACGAGGCCGTCACCCTCACCGTCGCGGCCAACGCGGCCGCTCCCACGGTGCACACGATCGTGGCGCTGCGGGATCTTCGGGTGCAACGGACGATCTTCCGCGTCGACGCCACCGTCCACTGCGTCCAGTGGCACAACACCCAGCTGATCGCGGAGGAGCTCAGCGATCCTGGGATCGCGGAGGTCTACCAGGAGCTCGCCACCGCCGGCGGCATGGGCACCTATTCGCTCACCGTTCCCGCCGGTGCTCCCTCTGGGACCGCTGGAGCCTGGCAGTCCGCTCTCGGCCGCTCCCACGGCGCCACCCTGCTGGCCGTGCGGACCGTCGACGGCATCCAGGTCAGCCCGTCCTGGGACCTACCCGTCGCTCCGGGCGCGAGGCTGTTCTACATCGCTGCCGACCGGCTGGACTACGACGAGGTCGCGGGGTCGCTCGGCGCGACGGGGTAGGTCCCGAGCGGGCGAAAAATTTCGCCCGCTCGACCTGCGCCTTGGACGGCGGGGCTTCCTGTTCGGCTAGGTTGCCGCGGTGGACTGCTACAACTGCCGCAACAGCGCCCTCGAGTCGCTGCCGCCGCGCGAGTCGATCGTCCGTACGCAGCACTGGCGGGCGGGGCACGCCTTCAACGTCACGCTCCCCGGCTGGTTGGTTCTCGCGCCGACCCAGCACGTCACCGCTCTCGACGAACTGCCCGCCGAAGCGCAGGTCGAGCTCGGCACGCTGCTCGGGTCGCTGTCCGCGGCACTGCGAGCGGTGACAGGGTGCGTGAAGACGTACGTCATGCAGTTCTCCGAAACCGAAGGCTTCGAACATCTTCACGTGCACCTGGTGCCACGGATGGCTGACCAGCCGGCGAGCCTCAAGGGCCCGAACGTGTTCGGCTACATGACCAACGACGAGACCCGGTGGCTGCCCGAGACCGAACGCGACCGGCTGGCGCTGGACCTCCGCAGCAGGTTGTGAAGCTGAGAGTGGTCTATAGGCCACGCTCAGCTTCACAACCGGTCAGGACTTCTTGGCCGCAGCCTTCTTGGTCGTCTTCTTGGCGGTCGACTTCTTCGCCGGAGCCTTCTTCGTGGCCTTCTTGGCGGTCTTCTTCGTGGTCCGCTTGGTGCTCTTCTTCGCCGGACCCTTGGCGCGCTTGTCGGCCAGCAGCTCGGCAGCGCGCTCGGCGGTCAGGGTCTCCAGGTCGTCGGCCGCGCGGAGGGTGGCGTTGTATTCACCATCGGTCACGTACGCACCGAAGCGGCCGTCCTTGACCACCATCGGCTGACCGGAGACCGGATCGGGACCGAGCTCCTTGAGCGGCGGCTTGGCGGCGGCGCGGCCACGCTGCTTCGGCTGGGAGTAGATCTGCTCGGCTTCCTCCAGCGTGATCGTGAGCAGCTGGTCCTCCGAGCCCAGCGTGCGGGAGTCGGTGCCCTTCTTCAGGTAGGGCCCGTAGCGGCCGTTCTGCGCGGTGATCTCCTCGCCGTCGGCGCCGGTGCCGACGACCCGCGGCAGGGTCAGCAGCTTGACGGCGTCCTCGAGCGTGATGGTCTGGAGGCTCATCGACTTGAAGAGGCTGGCGGTGCGAGGCTTGGCGCCCTTCTTCGCGTCTTCGGGGAGCTGCTCGGTGACGTACGGACCGAAGCGGCCGCTCTTGGCGACGACGGTGAGCCCGGTGTCGGGGTGCGCGCCGAGGATCAGCTCCTCCCCTGCCGGGTTGGCGAAGAGCTCCTTGGACTTCTCCAGGGTGAGCTCGTCGGGCGGCAGGTCGTCGGGGACGTTGGCGCGCACCGCGAACGGGGTGCCGTCGTCGCCCGGGCCCTCGATGTAGGGGCCGTAGCGGCCCACCCGCAGGTGGACCCCGGAGTCAGGGTCACCGACCGGGAAGGTGGCCAGCTCGCGGGCGTCGATGTCGCCGAGGCCGTCGACCAGGGGCTTGAGGCCCTTGATCCGCTCGGAGCCGAAGTAGAACTCGCCGAGCTCGGTGGTCATGTCCTTGGCGCCGTTGGCGATCTCGTCGAGGACCTCCTCCATGCCCGCCGTGAACCGGTAGTCGATCTGCCGAGGGAAGTGCTCCTCCAGCAGCCTGACCACCGAGAACGCGACCCAGGCCGGCACCAGCGCGGTGCCCTTCTTGGAGACATAGCCACGGTTGATGATCGTCTGGATGATGCTCGCGTAGGTCGAGGGCCGACCGATCTCGCGCTCCTCGAGCTCGCGGACCAGGGTCGCCTCGGTGTAGCGGGCCGGCGGCTTGGTCTCGTGACCGTCCGCGGTGAGGCTGGCGGCGTTGACCGTGTCACCCTCGTCCAGGTTCGGGAGCCGGGTCTGCTGGTCGTCGGAGGTCTGGTCGGCTGAGTCGGTGCCCTCGACGTACGCCTTCAGGAAGCCGTGGAAGGTGATCACGCGGCCGGTCGCGGAGAAGACCACGTCCTCACCGCTGGTCGCGTGTGCCCCCAATCGGATGGCGACCGAGTTGCCGACCGCGTCCTTCATCTGGGAGGCGACGGTGCGCATCCAGATGAGCTCGTAGAGACGGAACTGCTCGCCGGTCAGCCCGGTCTGCGCCGGGGTGCGGAACGAGTCGCCGGCAGGACGGATGGCCTCGTGAGCCTCTTGGGCGTTCTTGACCTTGGAGGCGTACGTCCTGGGGGAATCCGGCAGGTACTCGGCACCGTAGAGCTCGCGGACCTGAGCACGGGCGGCGCCGATGGCGTCCCCGCTCAGGGTCGTGGAGTCGGTACGCATGTAGGTGATGAAGCCGTTCTCGTAGAGACGCTGGGCGACCGACATGGTCGTCGACGCGCTCATCCCGAGCTTGCGGCTCGCCTCCTGCTGCATCGTCGTGGTGCGGAAGGGGGCGTACGGGCTGCGCTTGTAGGGCTTGGACTCGACCGAGCGGACCTCGTAGGTCTGGCCCTCGAGGCCGGCGACGAGGCTCTCGGCCCGGCCGCGGTCGAGGTGGACGACCTTGTCGGACTTGATGAGGCCGTCGGGACCGAAGTCGGTGCCGCGGGCCACGCGACTGCCGTCGATCGAGGTGATCTTGGCCGGGAACATCCGCGGGTCGTGGTCGGAGCCGGCGTCGAAGGTGCCGGCGAGGTCCCAGTAGGAGGCCGTCCGGAAGGCGATCCGCTCACGCTCGCGGTCGACGACGAGCCTGGTCGCGACCGACTGGACCCGCCCGGCGCTCAGCCGGGGCATGACCTTCTTCCACAGCACCGGGGAGATCTCGTAGCCGTAGAGACGGTCGAGGATGCGGCGTGACTCCTGGGCCTCGACGAGGTCCATGTCGAGCTCGCGCGGGTTCTCGGCGGCGGCCAGGATCGCGGCCTTGGTGATCTCGTGGAAGACCATCCGCTTGACCGGGATGCCCTTCTTCGGCTTCAGCTCGTCGAGAAGGTGCCAGGCGATCGCCTCCCCCTCGCGGTCCTCATCGGTGGCGAGGTAGAGCTCGTCGGCGTCCTTGAGGAGCGACTTGAGCTTGGAGATCTGCTTCTTCTTGTCGCTGGGCACGACGTAGTAGGGAGTGAAGCCGTTGTCGACATCGACGCCGAAGCGCCCCCACGGCTTGTCCTTGATCTTCGCCGGGGTGTCTGCCGCGCTCTGCGGAAGGTCGCGGATGTGCCCGACGGATGCCTCGACGACATACCCCGATCCGAGGTAGCCACCGATCTTCTGTGCCTTCGCCGGGGACTCGACGATCACCAACTTGTGTGCCACTGACGTCCTATCTCACTGCAGCAGAGCCTGGCACCACTGACAAGCTCTGGCGAGACACGTTAGCGCGTGTCTCCAGCCGGCATGGGTCCAGTCACCGCGGTTCAAGCGGCACCGTCGCCTCAGCAACATGGCGTGTTGCCTTGGGCGCCGCGAGGACAATACCTAGCACGGTCGGGAGTGTGAGCGTGAAATCGGTGTCTCATCCGGTCACGTCCGAAAACTGTCGGTGCCCGTCCGTATGGTGGCTTTCGAGGACGGCGAGACCAACCGATTTCGAGAGGTCTCTGCTGATGATCGACGCTGAATACATCGAATACATGGACACCGTGGCCACCCCACCGGAGCATCTGGTGTGCTCCGAGTGCGCCCAGCTGCTCGCCAGGACCAACGTGATCCTGGAGCGGCTGGAGGCCGAGCTGACCCAGCCCCGTTGGCCGTCGGAACCGACGACCTCGCCACGGCCCGACCACGAGGTGGCGTTGGACTGGCTGGCCGCGTTGTGCGGCGGTCACGAGGCGGTCACGGCGCTGGGGGCCGCGCCCCTGGACGAGGACGGCCTGGACCTACCGCTCGACGAGGACTCCGCGGGACGTACGCAGCTGGAGGCCGTCGCGACGCTGCTGGACGAGGTCGCCGCCGACTTCCCGAGCGCAGAGGTGGGATTCGCGCTGCGGCGGGCGCTGCTGCGGCTGTGGGAGATCGACCCGCTGGTCGTGGACCGGCCGGCACAGCCGGCCCAGGTGACAGCTGGGATCGTGTGGACGGTCCTGGGCGCCAACGGGCTCGCCGGGCCGAGCGGCCTGGTCACCGCGACCGAGCTCAAGGAGCGGCTGGGGGTGAAGAAGATGCCATCCGCCTACGGAAAGCAGCTCGCGGCCGCGATGCGTGGCTTCTGGCCGTGGCAGACGCAGCGCCCCTGGGGCATGCGCGACCTCCCCGACCTGGAGCCGCTGGGCTATCCGGACCTGCTCGTCTCGAGCGTGCGGAAACGCCTGATCAGACTGCGGGACCAGGCCCTCCTGGCACGGGACGGAGGAACCCCTCGGTGACCAGCTCCTGAGCGATGGGGAGATAGCTGCTGCGTACGACGGCGGGGTCGCGGTCGAGGATCTGCGCGAGCGCGTCGAGGATCTGGCCGACGCTCAGGTCGCCGTCGCACGCGCCCGCGAAGGCCGCCTCGATCGTGTCGGCCTGGCGGGCGCGGCGCAGGCCACGCTGCTGGCGCAGGATGACGGTGCTGGGGTCCTCGGCTCCGGGCTGGCCGAGGGTCTCCTGCTGGACGTCCTCGGCGAGCACCAGCGTGGACTCGGCGGTGACCTCGACCCGTGCGGACTCGCCCCAGGCCTTCAGAGCGGGGGCGATCGGCTGCTCGACGTCGTAGGGCCACTCGAGGAGCTCACGCTTCGGGTTGGCCGTGTCCGTGCGGTGCAGGTTGATCCAGCCGAATCCGACGCCCTCGATCTTCTGCTCCTCGAACCACGACAGCCAGGTGTCGTAGCGGGTCAAGTAGTCCTCGGCGCCGTGGTGGCCGGAGTCCTTGAGCCAGAGCTCGACGTACGCCGCGGGGTCGAGCACCTCACGCTGAACCACGAAGGCATCGACCTCATCGCTCAGCCACGCCTCGAGGCGGTCGTCCCAGGGCTGCTCCTCGGAGATGATCCAGTTGCCCAGGATCTGACACCAGCCACCTTCGGTGAGCATGCCGGGAGCGGCCTTGACGATGTCCTCGACCACCCGGTCCCCGGGCAGACCGGAGTCGCGGTAGACGAGGCGCTCGCCGGTTGCCGGGCTGATCACGAACGGCGGGTTGGTGGCGATCAGGTCGAAGCGCTCGCCTGCCACGGGCTCGAAGAACGACCCGTCGCGTACCTCGACCCGGTCCTCGACGTCGTTGAGGGCGGCGTTGAACCTGGTGATCCACAGGGCACGTTGATTGATGTCGGTAGCGACGACCCGGTCGCTGTGGGTCGCCAGGTGCAGGGCCTGGACACCGCAGCCGGTGCCGAGGTCCAGGGCGGTGCCAACCTGGTCACGAATGGTCAGCTGCGCCAGGGAGGTGGAGGCGGGGCTGATGCCGAGCACATGCTCCTTGCCGACGCGCTGCGGTCCTCCGTCCAGGCCCGGGGTGAGGTCGGAGATGACCCACAGGGAGGTGAGATCGGTGGCGTAGGGACGTACGTCGAGGCGGGCCGCGACCTCACCGACGGACTGCTCCAGGATCCCTTCGACGGCGAGTCGGTCAACGAGACCGGGGAGCGCCGCCTCGGCCTGGTCGAGAGGCACCGTCGTCTGCAGCAGGAAGAGCCTGACGAGAGTCTCCAGCGGGGTGCCCCCGTGAGTGCGCCTCCGGCCCGGCAGCGTCTCGTTGCGACTCAAGGCGCTGTGGGCGGTCGGCCCGAGCAGCTCGGCCACGGAGTCGTAGGAGAAGTCGGCCTGCTGGAGGGCGTCGCGGAGTCGGTGCGGGAGATCACTCACGCGCCGAGCCTAGTGCGCGCTTCGCTCGCTCAGTTCGTCTGTGGGGTCGAGTCAGCCTGCGGCCGCGCCCTCGGCGCTGGCGTGGATGTCGAAGACCTTGGCCAGACCGGTGATCCGGAAGATCTTGAGCAGCCGTTCCTGGGTGCAGACGAGACGGAGCATGCCGTCGTGGGCGCGCACCTTCTTCAGCCCACCGACGAGGACACCGAGTCCGGTCGAGTCGAGGAACTCCACCGCCTCGAGGTCGACGACGATGTCGTAGTGACCGCGGGAGACGAGCTCGGTGATCTTGTCCCTCAGCTTCGGAGCGGTATAGACGTCGATCTCGCCGCCCACGGCCACAACGGTGGCCGAGTCGAGCTCGCGAGTCGCAAGCGTCAGATCCACTTCGAAGTTCTCCTGCCAAGGAACGTCAGACAACTGACTCCGGCATCGGTCATCCTCTGTGTCCGATACTCGGAGTCGATCGTAATGTAACCACGCCTCACCAGGTTGCGCGCAAGAAACTCGCAACGTGATGCCAGGTTGAGAGGTCACCAGCGTAGCGACGACCGGGATTCTGGGAGAATCATGCACGTGTTGACGACAACGACCGGTGATCTGGTGCGCCGGCTCGCCGCCGTCCCGGGCCGGGAGGACCGGCTCGCTCACCTCGAGCAGGTCCCATCGCGAGACGCCGTCTTCGCCGACTGGCCGGACTGGGCCGCGACCGAGGTCGTCCGCGCCTTCACCGCTCGTGGGATCGAGCGCCCTTGGCAGCATCAGGCGGTGGCCGCCGAGGCTGCCCATGACGGCAGCCACGTGATCGTCTCGACGGGCACCGCGTCGGGAAAGTCGCTCGCCTACCAGCTCCCCGCACTGACTGCCGTCCGCGACGGACGGGGTCGACGTGGCGAACGCGGCGCGAGCGTCCTCTACCTCGCGCCGACCAAGGCGCTCGCCCAGGATCAGCTGAGCGGCCTGCGGGAGCTCGGCGTCGACGTGCGCGCGGTGACCCATGACGGCGACAGCACCCACGAACAGCGGGACTGGGCCCGTGACTTCGGCGAATACATCCTCACCAATCCCGACATGCTGCACCGGTCGCTGCTTCCCGGGCATCAGCGGTGGGCGGCGTACTTCCGGTCGCTGCGCTACGTCGTGATCGACGAGTGCCATCACTACCGCGGCGTCTTCGGGGCGCACGTCTCGCACGTGCTGCGGCGCCTGCGCCGCATCTGCGCCCTCTACGGCTCCTCGCCGACCTTCATCCTCGCCTCGGCGACCGTCGCCGAACCGTCGATCGCCGGCGAGCGGCTCACCGGGCTTCCGGTGCTCCCGGTGACCACCGACTGCTCTCCACGCGGCGAGCTCTCGATAGCGCTGTGGCAGCCACCGCTGACGACATACGCCGGCGAGAACGGCGCTCCCGTGCGCCGAGCCGCCTCGGCCGAGACCGCCGATCTGCTCGCCGACCTGGTCTCCTCCGACGTACGCACGCTGGCGTTCGTACGCTCCCGGGTCGGGGCCGAGCAGGTCGCCCTGACCGCGGCCGCCGAGCTCGCCGAGGTCGACCCGTCGCTGCCCGGACGGGTGGCGTCCTACCGCGGTGGCTACCTGCCCGAGGAGCGCCGGGCCATCGAGGCGTCGCTGCGCTCGGGCGAGCTGTTGGGGTTGGCGGCGACGAACGCGCTCGAGCTCGGCATCGACATCAGCGGGCTGGACGCGGTCGTGCTCGCCGGCTATCCGGGCCGACGCTCGGCCTTCTGGCAGCAGATCGGCCGGGCGGGACGGGGTGCGGGCGACGCGCTGGGCATCCTGGTCGCTCGCGACGACCCGCTGGACACCTATCTCGTCACCCATCCGGACGCCCTTCTCGGGCAGCCGGTCGAGGCCACCGTCTTCGATCCGGCGAATCCGTACGTCGTCGGGCCTCACCTGTGCGCCGCCGCGCAGGAGCTCCCGCTGACCGAGCCGGACCTGCCGCTCTTCGGGCCGGGTGCCCGCGAGATCCTGGACAACCTGGTGGCTTCGGGGCTGCTGCGCCAGCGGGCTCGTGGGTGGTACTGGACCGATCGTCGGCGGGCCGCGGATCTCGCCGACATCCGCTCGTCGGGTGGATCCCAGGTGCAGCTGGTGGAGTCCGAGACCGGCCGGGTCGTCGGCACCGTCGACGCGGCGAGCTCCCACGCGAGCGCTCACCCGGGCGCCGTCTACGTCCATCGCGGCGAGACCTATCTCGTGCACGAGCTCGACCTGGACGAGCATGTCGCGGTCATCACCCGTGACGACCCCGGCTACTCCACGTCTGCCCGTGAGATCACGGAGATCTCGATCGTCGCCGAGCGCGAGCACGTCGCCTGGGGCGAGTGCCGCCTGGCGTACGGCGATGTCGACGTCACTCATCAGGTCGTCTCCTTCCTGCGCCGGCGCCAACCCAGCGGCGAGGTGCTGGGCGAGGAGCTCCTGGACCTGCCGGAACGTACGCTGCGCACCTCCGCGGTGTGGTGGACCGTGCCCGGCTCGGCTCTCGAGGCGGCCGGGTTGGAGAAGGCGGATATCCCGGGGGCCGCTCACGCCGCCGAGCACTGCTCGATCGGACTCCTGCCGCTGATCGCGACCTGTGACCGTTGGGACATCGGCGGCGTCAGCACCGCGGTCCATGCGGACACCGGCATGTTGACCGTCTTCGTCTACGACGGCCATCCCGGTGGTGCCGGGTTCTCCGAGCGCGGCTTCCGGGCCGCCCGGGAGTGGCTGGGCGCCACCTTGGAGACCATCGAGACGTGCGAGTGCGACGACGGCTGCCCCTCCTGCGTGCAGTCCCCCAAGTGCGGCAACCAGAACAACCCGCTCGACAAGCACGGCGCGATCGTGTTGTTGCGTCTGCTTCTCGACGAATGGGCCTACCCTGTGTAGATGCTGATCTTGGGTATTGTGCTGATCGTCGTCGCCGCGGTCCTCATCGTTCTCGGTCTCTTCACCACCGGCAACGGTGACCTCGAGGACCCGATCGCGACCGTGCTCGGCCTTCCGGTCGGCGCGACCACGATCTTTGTGATCGGCCTCGTCGCCGGCGTACTCCTCCTGTTCGGCCTCTCCCTCACCAAGTGGGGCGGCAAGCGCCAGGCGAAGAGCATGAAGGAGAGGCGTGAGATGAGAAAGATCGTCCAGACGGTGCACGACGCCGAGCCCAAGGCCACGGACGAGAACTAGTGTCCTGCGCCGGTCGTGCCCGTCGGGACTGTCGGGCCCGCCCTCGCCATGGCCACCGGATCGCCGGGCTGCCCGAGCCAGCGCGGCCCCTCGACCCGCACGGTGACGGTGACGTCCTCGTCGGCGATCTCGCAGGACGTCAACGTCGCATCGTTGCGTTCGGCGGTCGATGCCGCCGCTGCGCACGCATCCTTGGAGACCTGGAGTGCGTTGGCTCCTGCCAGCGCCGCGAGATCAGCAGCGGACTGAGCTGTGCGGTGGGCCACGAAGACCGCGCCCACCACCCCCAGCGCCGCGCCGAGGAAGAGCAGCAGGCCGATCACACCGACTGCGAGCGGAGTCGCAGACCCGCGTTCGTCGGCGCCGCTCGGGACCGGACTCACCGCTCCACCTGGGTCGCCTCGGTCACGGCGACTGCCTCACCGCGAACGGTCACACCCGGCATCCAGCTGAAGATGCCGCCGGGGCCCCTGACGCGGGCACGCGCCGAGGCCACGACCTCCTCGGCGCCGGCACTGACACTCAGCTGCGTACCGGCAGGACCGACCCGACGTCCGCGGGCGACGGCAGAGCCACTGTCGTCGCCTCGTGCGACTGCTCGAGCGGTCTCCCGGGCCGCGTCGACCACCTGGATCTGCGCGGCCCCGACCGACAGCAACCACACCAGCCCGATGGTCACGGCCACCAGGAGCGGGATGACCATCACCAGCTCCGCCGTGGCGGCACCGCGCTCACCCCGCTCCCGGACGGAGCGTGTCCCCGGCACGCTCGCGGACATGTCTCAGATCCCCAGCAGGCTGAGCACGTGCTGGAACAGCCGGTTGAGCAGGTCGTTGCCGAAACCACCGGTCAGCAGCTTGTAGAGCAGCCCCGCAAGGCCAGCGCCCGCCGCCGTGCCGACTGCGTACTCAGCCGTCGTGATCCCCTTCTCGTTCTTCTGAAGATGTGCCTCGGTCATGGGTTGATCCCCTCTGCTCGTTGGCCGTCCGTACGGCCGTTCAAGACGACAATGACGCTCCCCATCGACATCCGCGACCGCCAATGCGCGGCCTGTGGATAACCCCTTCCCGAACCCTCCTTGTGGACGGCAACCGGCCCGCTGGCCAGGGAAACCGAAAACGCCGAGAGGTCACTTCTGCAGGTCGAGTTGGCACTCGAGTGCCAACTCGGCCTGCACAACTGACGTCTCGGCCGGCGCGGTTGACTTCTCGGCCTGCAGAGGTGACCTCTCGGGTGGCGGCTCGGCGCTCAGATACCGAGGTTGGAGAGGAGGCCGCCGACGACGGGGACCACGCCCAGGAGCAGGAAGGCGGGGAGGAGGCAGATGCCGAGCGGTACGGCGGCCTTGACGCCTACCGCACGAGCCCGGTCCTCGACCTCGGCACGAGCGTTTCTGGTCAGGTCGTCCGCGAGGCGCTCGACGGTGGTGGCGACCGGGGCACCGGTCGCCTGAGCTCGGGCCAGCGCCCGGCCCAGCGGGGCCAGTGCTGGGTCGTCGACCAGAGTGCGCCAGGTCTTCTCGGGGTCGGCTCCGAGGCGGAGCCGGGACGCAGCGGGAAGCAGTCGCGCGGCGGCTGGTCCGGGAAGCGCGGCCGCCACCGCCACCAGGGCCTCGGCCGGGGCCGCGCCCGAGGAGAGCGCGGCGGAGAGGAGGCGTACGAGAGCGGGGAGCTCGGCCTTGGCCGCCTCACGCTCGCGGCGGACCTCGGCAGGCTCTACCCGACCGATCACCAGCCAGCAGACGACAGCCGCCGGCGCCGCGAGGACGGCGCCCGCGGTGCCTCCGACGAAGGAGTAGACCGCGCCGGCGGCAAGGAGCGCCAGCAGCGGCCGCCAGCGCATCATCCAACCCCCGGGGTCGCCTGGCTCCTCGATCCGAGCGATCGGGCCGGGAAGCTGTGTTGTCGGCGCCGGCAGCAACGCCGCCGCCAGCCCGAGTGCGACCGCGGCGAGCCAGATACTCATCGGGCCGCCTCCGTAGCGCAAGCGCCAGAATACCGACGCATCCCGATGAAAGACCCACAGACCACTCGCTGACGCTCGCTCACTGGGCCACCTCCGTGGCGCAAGCGCCAGAATACGGACGCACCCCGATGAAAGACCCACAGACCACTCGCTGACGCTCGCTCATCGCGCCTCCACCCCACGCGCGATGCCCTCGATCCACCACAGACCCAACCACCCGAGGAGCAGCCCGAGACCGAGGCAGGCGAGGCCCACCGGTGAGCCGAGCAGGAACGCCACCGGGTCGCCGCCGACTCCGCTGCCCATTGCGAGCGCGGCCACCGGAAGCCCCGCGATCAGGCGGGCCGTCGAGCGCGCCGATCCGAGCTCGCCGTCGACCACTCGCTGGGTGGTGGCTGCCGCACGCAGATCGAGTGCCACCCGGTCGAGTGCATCCGCGAGTCCGCTGCCGGTCTGGTGCGCGATCTGCCAGGCAGCCGCGACGACCCGGAGCGAAGCCGCACCCGGAACCTGGGCGACCTCGCGCCAGGCCGCCGGGACGTCGGAGCCCATCCGCTGCGCCTCCGCGACCGGCTCCACCACCGGCCACTCCTCGGCGAGCTGCGTCAGCGCCGGTCCGGGCGGGTGCCCGGCAGCGAGCTCGGCGGCCATCTGCTCACAGGCCTCGACGACGCGGTTGGCCGTTCGTCCCGCCTCGATCCGCTCGCAGCGGCGCCGCCACAGGGCGAAGCCACCGAAGGTGGCGATCCCGAGCAAGACGGCCGCGACGACCGTCTTGCCCGGGAAGACGATGGGGATGAGGGCGACCAGCAGGAGCGACCACCGCGGCAGCTGCCAGGCGCGCTCCCGCTCGGCGACCGTGGCGCGAGGGCGGAGCATCAGCGCGGCCGCCGCACCTGCCAGGCAGGCGACGAGCGCGAGAGCCAGTCCACTCATCGGTCGGCTCCGAGCAGTGCCTCGAGCCGCTCCGAGGCGGGACCGGCGACGACGCCTCCGTCGGAAGCCACCGAGCAGGCCGTCTCCATCCGCACCAGCCCGTCGCCGTCTCGCCTGGGCAGCGCGATCTCGGTCAGCACCCGTCGGCCCGCACGCCGGCGCAGGTGCACGACGACGTCCACCCCCGAGGCGAACTGGCTGTGGGCCGCCTCCCGGCCGAGACCGGCGGCCAGCGCCAGCGCCTCCACCCGCGCCGGGACGTCGGCCGCGGAGTTGGCGTGCAACGTGCCGCAGCCGCCCTCGTGGCCGGTGTTCAACGCGGCCAGCAGGTCGACGACCTCGGCACCACGCACCTCCCCCACGACCAGCCGGTCCGGACGCATCCGGAGGGCTTGTCGCACCAGCGTGTGGAGCGCGACGGCTCCGGCGGCCTCGATGTTGGCCGGGCGTGCCTCGAGGCCGACAACGTGCGGATGGTCCGGACGCAGCTCGGAGGCGTCCTCCACCAGCACCAGCCGCTCCTCGGGCGGCACCAGAGACAACAAGGACGCCAGCAGGGTCGTCTTCCCCGACCCGGTGCCACCTGAGACCAGGAAGGCGGAACGCGCCAGCACCAGCCGGCACAGCAGATCCGCCACCGCGGGAACGACCATCCCCGAGGACGCCAGCTCGTCGAGCGTGAACGCTCGCGCCGAGGGCACCCGCAACGAGATCACCGTGCCCGGCCGCGCCAGCGGCGCGAGCACCGCGTGGAAGCGGCTGCCGTCGCCCAACCTCAGATCGACATACGGGGAGGCGTCGTCCAGTCGGCGACCGGCTCCCGCCGCCAGCCGCTGGGCCAGGCGCCGCACGGCCCCGTCGTCGGGGAAGGTGACCGGAGCGGGCTCCAGCCCGGAGCCGCGGTCGATGAAGACCTGGTCGGGCCCGTTGACGAGCACGTCGGTCACCCCGGCCAACCGCAACAACGGCTCCAACGGTCCGGCCCCGACCACGTCGCGGCGCAGCATCTCGAAGACCGCCAGCACCGTCGCGTCGCCGACGATCCGGCCCTCCGCCCGCAACGCCTCCTGCACCCGGTGCGGGGTGAGCTCTCCCGGCGTACGCGCCAGGTGGTCGCGGACGAGGTCGACGACCTGCGGCGCGACATCCACGGCGATCGTCATGCCGCCATCGCCCCGGCGCGGACCCGGCATCGCGTCAGCACCTCTGCCGCCGCACGCGCCAGCGGCGCCCGTTTGGAACGGACCGGTCCCAGACCCAGATCGATGGCCTCCGACAGGCCGCGCTGATCCGGCATCGAGGCGACCACCGGGAGCCCGAGGGCTCGCCCGACAGCCTCGGGTTCGGCCGCGCGACCCCGGACGACAACTCTGAGCCGATCCCGCTCGGGGAGTCGGGAGATCAGCTTCGCGGCCGAGGCCGTTCCGGTGACGTTCGCCCGGACCACGACGAGCACGACATCGCATCCGGTCAGGAGCGCCTCGGTGCCCAGGGCGGACTCGCGTGGCAGATCGACCACGACCAGGTCATGACCGCGGCGGGCCGCGGCGAGCACCTCGCGCACGATCTCCGGTCCCGGAGGAGACGCGTCGCTTCCCGGCCAGCCCAACAGACCGAGCGACCCGACGTGCGGCACCGCCTCGCGCAGCGCTCGTCCTCCCAGCCGTCCGGCGGTCTGCCCGAGATCACCCCAGGTCACCCCGGGAAGCTCATCGAGACCGAGCACCCGCGCGGCCCCGGGCCCGAGCCGGTCGGCATCGACCAGCAAGGCCGGCCCACGCTCGGACCCCAGGCTGGCCAACGCCGCTGCGTACGTCGTCGCGCCGGCGCCGCCAGATCCGCCAAGCACCCCGATGACCAGGCCGTCACCACCTTCCCCGTCGCTCACGTCGGCCAGCAGCCCGGCGACCACGGCTTCCGCGGACGGCAGCTCCAGCAACGTCTCGGCGCCCACCTCGAGCGCGGCCCGGAGCATCGGCTCGCCTGTCGAGCCCCAGCCCACGACGTACACCCCGTCTCTTCGTGGCGGGCGCAGCGAGGCCAGCTCGGCCAGCAGGTCGGTGCCGACGAGGACGAGCGGCGATCGCTGCCAGCGCCGCAGGGCGCCCACGGCATCGGGGCACTCCTCGACGGTGACGCCGGAGGCAGCGGCCAGGCGCGCGGCCTCCGCGGCGAGCAGGGAATCTGAGGTGATGACGAGAGTTTCCGAGGTCATGCCAGCAGCATCCGCCTCCACGCCGACATTTCCCTCCGCAATTTCGGCGCCTGTGGATAACCCCGTCCCGAACCCGGCCTGTGGATGGTGATCGGCCCGCCCAGCGGGCGTCTACGATGTCCGCATGACACGCGTCGCTGCGTTCTTCGACCTCGACAAGACGATCATCGCGAGGTCGAGCACGCTTGCGTTCTCCAAGCACTTCCAGGCCGGCGGCCTGATCACCCGCGCGGCCATGATCCGCTCGGCCTACTCCCAGTTCGTCTTCGTCGTCGGCGGAGCCGACCACGACCAGATGGAGAAGATGCGCAAGTCGCTCTCCGAGATGGTCACCGGATGGGACGTGGCGACCGTCAAGGAGATCGTCGCAGACACCCTCCACAACGTGGTCGACCCGCTCGTCTACGAGGAGGCCGTCCAGCTCATCGAGCAGCACCACGCCCAGGGCCACGACGTCATCATCGTCTCGGCCTCCGGCACAGAGCTGGTCGAACCGATCGGCGCGATGCTCGGCGCCGACCACGTCGTCGCCACCCAGATGGAGATCGAGGACGGCCGCTACACCGGCGAGATCGCGCTCTATGCCTACCGGGAGGAGAAGGCCCGCGCGGTCCACGAGCTGGCCGAACGTTTCGGCTACGACCTCGACCAGTCGTACGCCTACTCCGACTCCGTCACCGACGTGCCGATGCTGGACGAGGTCGGGCACGCGTTCGCGGTCAATCCCGACAAGGACCTGCGCAAGGTCGCCAAGGAGCGCGGCTGGGACGTCCTCGTCTTCAACAAGCCCGTGGCGCTGCGCAGCCGGATGCTCACCCCGTCCACGCCGACCCTGGCGGCGTTGGCCGTCGGCGGTGCCGTCGCGATCGCCGGCGGGGTCATCTGGGCGGGCACGAAGCGCCGCCGCCTCGGTGCCTGACCGGCCGACCGCACCGATTCCGCAGGGGCGGCATGATCCTCCTCATCCTGCAGAATTTCCAGCCTTGAATCTGCGTGCTAATCAGCGTAGAAACAGAGGTGTAACAAGACGTACACGAGTGCCAGGCACCCACGCGGCGATCCACCCATCTGATGGGGTGCTGTAGCCGGGGAGAAATCCCGACGCAGTGACCAGACCTTGCACGCTTGGTAACCAGACACACTCGTGTCCGCGGTGGCATCCGGTGCTCACAACCCACCGGGTGCCACCTTCACTTCTTCTCGGCAGCGTCCAGCCGCAACGGCGACGCCTCGGCCCCGGCTGCGTACGCCTCGGCCGCATAGAGCAGCCACGAGTGCGCCCCCGCCTGGCCGCCCTCGCGGAAGCCGCGCAGGTTCGACTCGTAGGCGGCCCGCAGCGCCAGATGACCGGCCTCCGGCACGACCAGCGACTTCTCGTCCACGCCCCGCGCGACCAGCACCAGCCGCTCCGCGGCCCGCGCGACCAGCCCGTTGTGGGACGCGAACGGCGCTGCCGAGGCCAGGTCGGCGTGCACGAAGGCAGCCACGACCAGCGCCGGCGCGGACGTCGGCGCGAGCAGCAGGTCGGCCAGACGCCGAAGCCGCGCGGACGCATCAGAAGATCGCGGCCGGCCGAGCTCCTCGGCCTCCAAGGAGGCGCCCGCCGCCAGCGCGTGCATCCGCGCGAACGCCTGCAACGGCGCGTGCTTCATCACCGGCGCCAGGGACAGCAGCTCGGTCGAGAGCCTCACCGCATCCTGCGCGATCGGGTCGCCACCGGACGTACGCACCGCAGCCAGCGTCGACCCGGAGCCCTCCAGCACCGCGGACGCGTGCGCACCGCGCAGCAGCGACTCGGCGGTGGTCTCCGGAGACGTACGCCGCAGTCCCCGGTCACGCAGCATCACGTCGATGCCGTCACGGGCTGCGGCGAAGCCCGAGGCCACGCCTTCGAGCGACACCAACCGGGCAAGGGGATCGTCCTTCACTCCCCCAGCCTAAGGGCGGGTTACCCTGGCCACGATGACGGACCCAGCCAGCCCCGACCCGGCACGCTCCTTCGGAAGCGTGGCGGACAGCTATGACCGCGGCCGCCCGTCCTACCCGACCGATGCGGTGAAGTGGCTGATCGGTGACGAGCCGTGCTCGGTCCTCGAGCTCGGCGCCGGCACCGGCAAGCTCACCGAGGTGCTCGTCGGACTCGGCCACGACGTCTTCGCGACCGACCCCGACGACGCGATGCTCGACATCCTCTCCGAGAAGCTCCCGGACGTACGCGCCACCAGCGGCACCGCCGAGCAGATCCCGACCGGTGACGGCCTCTACGACGTGGTCATCGTCGGCCAGGCGTTCCACTGGTTCGACCACGCCAAGGCGCTGGCCGAGATCGGGCGGGTGCTGCGCGCCGACGGACGACTGGCCCTGATCCAGAACGAGCGGGACGAGCGCATCCCCTGGGTCCGCAAGCTCGGCAAGCTGATCGGCAAGCAGGAGAGCGACTTCGACCCGACGGCGATCCTCGACGACTCGGGGATCTTCTCGGCCGTGGAGGCCCAGACCTTCCGGCACTGGCAGGTCGTCGACCGGCACTCGATCCAGGACCTGGTCCTCTCCCGCTCCAACATCGCCACCCTCGAGCCGGACGCCCAGGACCGGAAGCGGCGCGAGGTGCTCGCCTTCTACGACGACTACGGCCGCGGCATGGACGGCATGCAGCTGCCCTACAACTGCCGCGGCTGGCACGCCCAGGTGCTCCCTCACGCTCAGGTGGCCATCTCGACAAGCTCGACCACCGGCGCGTACGAGGTCGTCGAGCTGGACGAGGAGCCGCAGCCCGGGGTGCCGTTGGCCAAGCGCACCGACACCGCCGTACGCCTCCCCCGGGTCATCACCGACCCCGACGGCGGCGACGACGACCTGCTCATCGACTTCCGGTGACGGGGTCCCCCGGACGCGTGGTGAGGCTGTCCCGCTCCGGATCCATCAGGTCGAAGCTCTGGACGACCCAGAAGATCGTGAAGCAGCCCAGCAGCGAGACCTCTGTCGCCAGCAGCCAGTAGTCCCAGCCGGACAGACCCAGCACGAGGCCGGCAACCAGCAGCACCGCCATCGCCGCGACCAGCGCCCAATAGGTCTTGTCCAGCCGCGTACGCGCCTTGTCGGCCTCGCGTGCGATCATGCGGACACCCCAGTCGGTGTTGAGCACGACCGCCAGCGCGAACGGCACGAAGGTGAACAGTGCCGCGAGCCCGTGCGCCTTCGCCGCGAAGCTGTCCTGGTCGATCAGCAGCCAGGCCACGCCGACCGCCCAGGCCCCGGCGATCGCCACCAGGCCGATCACCGCCCAGCGCGAAGGCCAGGACCCACCGACCCCACGCTTGCGCATCCCGAAGATCAGCACGACCACCCAGCCGATCGCCATCACCGCCAGATAGCTCCAGGCGTTGTTGACGATGGCCGCCTTGTCGATCTCCTGACCCATCTCCGGCGTCGGCACGAAACCGACCATCGGCGCCGAGAGCCCGGCGAGGTTGAGCGCTGTGTCCTCCGCGTCCGTGTATCCCCGAAGCACCACCAGACACACGCCCATCGCGCACAGTGCCGCGGTGAAGACCGGACCGGCCGCCGTGTAGTAGTAGGACGAGATCGACGTCTGCCATCGCCCGCTCGCGATCGTCTCGGCTGCCACCGAGATCGCCAGGCCCGCGAGCAGGCAGCACAGGGCGAAACGGACATAGCGGTACGTCGTCACCTCGGTCGTCATGGTTGACGAAGGTATCGGGATCCGGCCGACCTCGCTCCGGTATTCGATGGCGAGTCCAAGACCCGTGCCCACCGTTCGCCGGCCGATCGGCTCTACGCGCTCAGTAGACGTTCACGCCGTAGGCGTTGACCGCCTCGCGGACCGGCTGGAAGAAGGTCGTGCCACCCGAGGAGCAGTTGCCGGAGCCGCCCGAGGTGATCCCGAGGGCGGTCGAACCGGCGTAGAGCGGGCCACCGGAGTCGCCCGACTCGGCGCAGACGTTGGTCTGGATCATGCCGCGCACGGTGCCCGAGCCGTCGTAGCGGACCGAGACGTTGAGCGCCTGCACCTTGCCGGAGTGGGTCCCGCTGCTCGAGCCGTCACGGGTGACCCGCTGGCCGACATGGGCGTCACCCACGGAGTAGCCACCCGAGTGGGTCAGCGAGGTGTTGTCGTAGCGCACCAGCGCGTAGTCGTTGCCCGGGAAGCTCGACTTGATCGTCGGGCCGATCCGCGAGCTCTGGCGGGAGTTGGTGTACCAGGTCGACACGTCGTCACCGCAGTGCCCGGCGGTGAGGAAGTAGTAGGTGCCGCCGCTGCGTACGTTGAAGCCCAGCGAGCAGCGGAAGCCCGAGCCGTAGATGGCGTCGCCGGCGCCGAGGAGCGGCTTGAACTCGCCCTCGGCTCGTTTGACGGTGATCGCGTCGGTGTTGACGCCGGCGGCCTTGGTGACCGAGCGCAACGCGGTCGCGGAGACGGTCGAGTCGGCGGTGACGACCACCTTGCCGGTGGCCCCGTCGGTGTACCAGGCGATGCCGGACACGGCCGATCGGTTGACTGCGGTGTCGACGGCGGAGTGCACGGCGGCCAGGGCTCTCGCACTGAATCTCTTGTCCGCCGACCCCTTGTCCGCCGGCGCGGCGCCGGCGGGCGCGGCGGCTGCCGGCATGGCCGCGGCGGTAGCCGCCAGGCCGAGGCCTGCCGCTGCCGCGAGCAGACGGTTGCGGGATCTGGTGAACCTCATGCGTGCCTCCTGGGACGAACCAGGCGCACGCCCGGGGTAGCGCGCGCCAAAAGTGCACGACCACAGCGGAGTGCCCGAACACGACCACTGTGGAGTATGGCGTTGCCGACACCCCAACGGCCAGTCATAGGACGGAAAACTTCGCAACCGGACGAAATTACGTACGCCGCGGGGCAAGGTGGTCCAGACCACCTCGCCCCGCGGCGTACCTGTTCTTGCTCAGTAGGTGTCGACCCCGTAGGCGCTCAGCGCCTCGGTCACCGGCTGGAAGAAGGTGGTGCCACCGGAGGTGCAGTCGCCGCTGCCGCCCGAGGTCAGACCCAGCGCCGTGGAGCCGGAGTAGAGCGCGCCGCCGGAGTCACCGGGCTCGGCGCAGACGTCGGTCTGGATCATGCCGTCGACCCTGCCCTCGGCGTAGTTGACCGACGCGTTCAGCGCCTCGACGGTGCCGGTGTGGACACCGGTGGTCGAGCCGTCACGGGTGACGGACTGGCCGACCGAGGCGTCGCCGGCGGTGAAGCCGCCCTCGCCGCCGGAGCCGTTGTAGGCGACGATCGCGTAGTCGTTGCCCGGGAAGCTGGAGTCCTGCGTCGAACCCAGCAGCTGGGTCGAGCCGGAGTCGGCGTACCACTCGCTGGCGATGTTGCCGCAGTGCCCGGCGGTCAGGAAGTAGTCGGAGCTGCCGTCGGTGACGTTGAAGCCGAGCGAGCAGCGGGAGCCACCACCGTAGATCGCGTCGCCGGCGCCGGCGAGCAGCTGGAACTCGCCCTTGGCGTGCTTGATGGTCAGCGCCTCGGTGCCGAAGCTGCTGGAGTCGGAGGCGGCCTCCTTGACCTTGGCCAGCTCGGCCTTGGAGACTGTCTCGTCAGCGGTGACCACGACCTTCTTGGTGGCCGGGTCGGTGTAGTAGGCGATGCCCACCACATCGGTCTCGGCGACTGCCGACCTCACCGAGGCGAGCTGGGTGGAGCTCATCTCCGCGTCGGCGGCAGCAGCGGGAAGGGCGATGGCAGCGGATGCTGCCAGACCGACACCAGCCGCGGCAGCAGCGATGGTGCGGGGACGGAAGGTGGTGCGGTTGAACCTCATTACGTCTCCTCCTGGGGGAAAGGCCCGCTGGTTGCGGGATCCGGCACCGGAGCGGCGGGTTTCGCGGCTTACCAGGACCGGGTAACTGAGTTTCGTGTTCTTTCCTCCGCAGCGCACCACCTTGGTCACCCCAAGAATCTGCAATGCACAGACAGGTTCTTCGGGTTCATGCATTGCAGCAACACGCGTTTCAGGGAGTTTCGCGCCTCGAACTGATCCCGACGAGCTCGGACAACTTGTCGCGGACCGGCTCGCGAGCCGCGTACTCTAGGTACGGGCGTCCCTCCAGATCCGGATGGACGCGGAGAAGTGCTGATACTCGCTGCTCGAGCGGGGGATTCGGGCGGAAATCGTTCGTCTTCCAAACCTTCGGCGTGGCGACCGCTGATAGGTGGTAGACAAACCCCATGCCGTATCCGCCGCCCCCAGGCTCCCCCGGTTCGGGCGCGCCTGACGAGGAGCCGCAGAAGCAGCCTGCGCCGTTCGACTACAACGAGCGGCTGATCGGGCTGTCCGAGGATCTCGGCGACAAGCGACCGGCGTTCAACGCCCGCAAGGAGCGGATGGGACGCCTGGGCGGACTGCGCCAGGTCCTCACCATCGCCATCTCGCTCGGGCTCGTGGCCGTGTGCGGCGTGATCGTCTTCGCCCTCTTCAAGGACAACCTCGCCAAGGACGAAGCGGCGAAGACCGCCGGCGTGCCGACCGCGAGCGACTCGTCGTCGACGAGCCAGGCCCCGCCCACCGACTCCGCCAGCCCCGGCGGAGGGAGCTCCGACCTCAGCAGCGAGTCCAGCGGCAAACCCGGCTGGCCCGACACCAGCAACCCGGCCAGCCCCGGATCCAGCGTCCCGCCCTCACGATCGACCATCGGTCCCCAGCGCGTCTCGATGGCCGATGTCCCCCGTCCCTGGGAGTTCACCTACGGCGACGTGACGCTGAAGGCCCGCTACCTCAGCGGCAAGGACTACTCCGGCTGCAAGGCGACCCTCAAGCCCGCGATCCGCGATCTCGGCTGCGACTATGCCGTCCGGGCCTCCTACAAGGCCCAGAGCGCCAACCTGCGGATGACCCACTTCATCTACGACTTCGGCACCGTCGAGAAGGCCGGGCAGGCCGCAGCGAAGATCGAGCCGAAGCACGTGATCCCGCCCGAGGAGGCCTCGCTGCCCGGCTACACGCAGGGCTGGTTCAAGGTCAAGGACTACGGAAAGTACGTCGTCTACACCATGGTCACGGCCAACGACGCGGTCACCGTGGCCACCGGCAAGGAGTACACCTCCTACGGCAACACCGACCTCGGCGCGGAGATCCTCTTCAGGATGTGAGGGACGGCAGCCGGCGGGAAACCGCCGGCTACTCGGCCAGCTCGCGCTCCAGCGCGGCGGCGCCTGACTTCAGGGTCGCGACGATCGCCGGCAGCGCCTCCTTGTCATAGCGGACGCTGGGCATCGAGATCGACATCCCGGCGACGACGTCGCCCCCGGCGCCGCGAACGGGCACCCCGACGGCAACCACGCCGCGCTCAGTGCGGCCGTCGTTGAAGGCGAAGCCGTTGCGGCGCACCCGTTCGAGCTCGGTACGCAGCGCGTCGATGTCCGGGCGGTCGGCCAGGTGGTCTACGTACCTCTCCTTGCTGTAGATCGAGGCGAGCTCGTCCTCGGAGATCTGGGACAGCAGGAGGAGGCCCGCGGTGGTGCGGTGGGCGGGGAAGACCATGCCCTCGCGGGTGCCGACCTTCAGCGACTGCGGCGACTCGACGGAGGCGATGAACCGGCAGGTGTCGCCGGCACGTACGGCGACGTTGGCGGACTCACCGAGCAGGTCGACGAGCCGCTGCAGGTGCGGCAGCGCGACCTGGCGGAGCCGGGAGGCGGTCGAGCGCGAGTGCGCGGCCAGCTCCAGCACCGGTCCGGCGCGGTAGACCTTGTCGTCGTCCTGGACGGCGAAGTCGCGGTAGACGAGCATGGCGAGCAGCCGATGGGCCGTGGAGCGGGCTACATCGAGCCGAGCCGCTGCCTCCGAGACCGTGAGCCTTCCTTCGAGCTGAAGGATCGCTGCCAGCTGTAATGCGTGGTCGACGCTGGTGATCGCATACGGGGGCCGGGTCTTGAGCGGCTTGTCCATCCCACCTCTTCCTGATCACCCCAAAACCAAGCACCTATCGCTCGGCTCCGCAGCAGATTGGGCGAGGCAGTCGCGCTGTTCGGCAAAGAAGAACTTCTTGTTCTGTGCCTCTTGACGCGGGACCCTGTGCCCATGACCACAAACACCCCGACGCGTACGTTCGACGACAGCCGCCGCTGGGTCACCGAGGGAACCACATTGTTGACCAGCGCCATCGACGAGCTCGGGGTCGCGGACTTCGAGGCCGACTCCCGGCTGCCAGGATGGTCCCGCAAGCATCTGGTCGGTCACGTAGCCGCCAACGCCGATGCCCTCGGCAACCTGATCTCTTGGGCCGAGACCGGGATCGAGAAGCGGATGTACGCCTCCCCCGAGCAGCGCAACGCCGACATCGAGAGGGCGGCGACGCTGCCGGTGGACGAGCTCCTGACGTGGTACGTCCGGGGCGCCGAGGCGCTCGAGGCGGCCATGGGGCGGCTCACCGCCGAGCAGTGGCGGCACGAGGTGATCACCGCACAGGGCCTCACCCGGCAGGCCGCCGACATCCCGTGGATGCGCGCCCGCGAGGTGTTCATCCATGCCGTCGACCTCGGAGCCGGGATCACCTTCACGGACCTGCCCGAAGGCTTCCTGCTCGCGCTGGCCGACGAGATCCGCGCCAAGCGGGGGCTCTCCGACGACGACCTGCGAGATGTCTCGGGATCTCTTCCCGACGTCGCCGCCTGGCTCGCCGGGCGGCCGCACAACCTGGCCGACGCACCCGAGCTCGGGCCCTGGCTCTGACCAGCGGGTCGGTGCTGGTCGGTGTGGCAACCTGTGAGTCACGATCTTTACTCGGGCAGGGGGGCCGATGACGACACCGACACCGCCACCGGACGGGAGCGGCCAGCCGGCTGGGTACGGGGCGATGCCGCCGGCACCGAACCACCAGCCCGGGGCGCCGAACGAAAATTCGTTCGCGCCCGGAGGGGCTCCGCCTCACTCGCACGAGCCTCGTCCACACAACCCGTGGCCGATCGTCATAGGGCTCGGTGCGATCGCGGGCGTGCTGGTCATCGGCGTCATCATCACCACCGCCATCGTCCTGCTCCGCGGCGAGGAGGATCCCACCGCCCGACCAGGTCCGTTGACGGTGTCGGCCACGCCGAGCACACCGAGCTCGTCGGCCCCCGCTCCGGCCGCGGGTGGCCTGGCGGCTGACCTCTTCGAGGGCGACTGGAGGTTCAAGCTCGGCGACGTGAGCATGAATGCGACGTACGCAGCGGCCAAGGACTACCCCGAGTGCGGGCCGGTCGCGTCGGCGGCCCTGGACAAGAAGGGCTGTCGCTACGCCGCGATGGGGATCCACGACGCCGAGGGCGGCAAGCTGCGGATGCTCCGGATCATCTACGTCTTCGACAGCGAGGCGGCTGCGACGGCAGCCGCGAAGTCGGCCGAGGAGACCGACTTCGACCTGCCCACCGGCGGCCTCGTCGAGGACGACGTGATCGGCAAGTGGGTGACCAAGGACGCCTCCAAGGCCGTCGTCGTCGGCTTCGTGACCGCGCAGAAGGGCGTCACCGAGACGACCGTCGACGACTTCCTCCACTACGGCACCGCCGATACCGCTGCCGCGCTGGGCTTCATGGATCTCTAGGAGAAGTCGGAGTTCACCCGAGGTTTCCGAGTATTCGGAAGCGTTTGGCTCAGCGCACACGGCACGCCCATACCGTCGGTAGGCGTGTCCCCCAACGCACTCTTCTCGGGCTCGGCCGTGGCTCGGCTGTTCGCCTCCGGCTCGGCCCCGGCCAAGCTGTTCCGGGCCGCGGTGCCCGCTGTCGCACTGTGCGGCGTCGTCGGCGTCGCCCTGAGCTTCCTCGTCCCGACCACCGCGACCGCCGGCCCGACCGTCAAGGTCGCCCAGGCCGCGCCGGTCCAGCCGGGCTTCCAGCGCTTCGCCTGGCTCAACGCCTGGGCCGACCACCACACGGCGCCCGGAGGCGCTGCCGCCGACCGGCTAGACAGCGTGTCGCGGATGCGGATCGTGGTCGGCCACATGCGGCGTACGCTCATCGACTTCGGCGTGCTCGCCGAGGTGGAGGCTCCGCAGCGAGAGGCCTTCGAGCGCTTCGGAAGGGAGTACGCCCTCGTCTCCACGCCCGACGCCACCGATGACGCGGTCTTCTTCCGACGCTCGGTGTTCCGGCTGGTCAGCAAGGATCCGGTCACGATGTACTACCGCGACGGTGCCCGGGTCACCGCCCCGGTCGTGGTGCTGGAGGAGCGCTCCACCGGCCGGCGGGTCGGCGTCCTCCCGGTGCACTTCCCGGCGACCCTCCCCTCGATCCCCAACCAGAGGAAGTGGCGCCAGGTGGACGCTCAGATCGTCAAGAGCGTCGTCGCGCGGTCCGAGGTGCCGATGGTCGTCGCGGGCGACTTCAACCAGCGCAACGACATCCTCTGTGACCTGACCTCGCCCGAGGTCGGCCTGGCGAGCCCGCTCGCGAGCCACCAGGCGTGCAAGACCGCCCGCCGGGCACCGATCGACCAGGCCTTCCTCAGCCCGTCGCTGCGGCCCGATCGCTACCGGGTCTACTCCGGTCCGTCTGCGCGGCGAGCCACCGACCACGGTGCGTTCTACCAGTTCAGGGTGCAGCTTCCCGCCGGCGAGTGATCCTTCGAGCCACGTACGGCCCCGGTCGACCGCCGGTCAGAGAAACGTCAGCCCCTCGCCCCGGTAGGTCGGCGCCGCGGTGATGATCGAGTCGCCCTCGATCAGCTGGAGCACGTCGAGCCGCTCGCAGACCTCGCCCGCCTTCGCGTGCCGGAACCAGACCTTGTCGCCGATCGCGAGCTCGTCGGCGGCGTGGCCGCGCAGCGGGGTCTGGACCTCCCCGGCACCTTCGGTGCCGACGTACTCCAGCCCGAAGGGGTAGGTCGGGCTCGGCATCCGGTCGGGGCCGACCGGCCCCGAGGCGATCCAGCCGCCACCGGCGACGGTGACGATCCCTGGCGCGGGACGTCGGACGACGTTCAGGCCGAAGTAGGTCGCCGGGTGCGGCGTGAAACCGTCGTAGCGGTCGAAGAGGGTCGGGCCGTAGAGCCCGGACCCGGCCGCGATCTCGGTCACCGACGAGTCCGCTCGGGTGGTCTCGATCGAGCCGGTGCCACCGCCGTTGACGAACTCGAGGTCGACCAGGGAGCGTACGGCCGCGACGACCTTCCCGCGACGCTCGGTGATCTCGGCGACCGATGCCTTCTTCATCCGGCGGATCATGGGGGCCGGCGGGTTCCCGCCGAGCGGACGGTCCACGAGGCCGGCGACCTGCCCCTCGTACGCCATCAGCCCGACCAGCTCGAAGTCCGGGTCCTCGGCCACCAGACGGGCCAGCGCGACGGCCTCATCCGGTGTCCGGACCGGGGAGCGGCGCGGACCGAGCCAGATGCGCCGCGCGATGACCAGCGCCGCGTCGAGGTCGATGGCCACCCGGACGGGGGCGGCCGGAGTGCCGATCGCCGCCTTGACCAGCGACAACCCCTCGGCGCTGTCGATCATCAGGGTGACCCGGGCGAGCTTCTCCTCGTCCTTGGCGAGCGTCGCGAGCGCGGCCCGCTCGGCGGTCGGGTAGCCGATCACGATGTCGTAGTGCGACTCGGCCAGCCACAGCGCCTCGGACAACGTGAACGCCAGGATCCCCTCGTATCCCTCGCGGGCGAGCACCCGGTCGAGCAGCGCCCGGCAGCGTACGGACTTGCTGGCGACCCTGATCGGCGTCCCGGCGGCGCGGCGTACGAGGTCGTCGGCGTTGGCGTCGAACGCCGCCAGGTCCACCGCCCCCACCGGTCCGTCGAGACCGGCGGTCGCTCGGTCGAGTCGTTCGTGCTGCTGGGCGCAGAGATGGTGGGATGTCGTAACCACGAGCCAAGTGTCTATGCCCCCCGCGACGCCCGCGTCAACGGTAGGTGACGAACTGTTCCGCCGCGCGGTCCGGATCCGGGTCCCAGATCCGGAGGCACAGCCGTTGACCGGACGCCGCCGACCCGACACTCTTGCCGCGTGAGCGAGCGACAGCGAGTGAACCAGACAGTCAACACGCCACCGCGTCCGTACTCTCGCGCTTGCGCTACGGAGGTGGTGGCGTGAGCGAGTGGCGGAACTGGGCGGGGAACCAGCAGACGGACCAGATCGAGGTCGTCGTGCCTCGCGACGAGGCGGAGCTCGCCGCTGTCGTCGTGGCCGCGACCCAGGCCGGGCGGCGGGTGAAGCCGATCGGCGCGGGGCACTCGTTCACCGCGATCGGGTCACCCGTCGACGTACAGGTCAGTCTCGACCGGATCTCCGGGATCGTCCGGGCCGACTCGACGACCGGCCTGGTGACGGTGCGCGGCGGCACTCGCCTCAAGGTCCTCAACCGGGCGCTGGAGGCGCTCGGGCTGTCGATGACCAACCTCGGTGACATCGAGGAGCAGTCGATCTCGGGGGCGATCTCGACGGGCACCCACGGAACGGGAGCGTGTTTCGGTGGTCTGGCGACGCAGGTACGCGGCTTGCGGCTGATGCTCGCCGACGGCTCCGTGGTCTCGGGCTCGGCCTCGGAGAACCCCGAGATCTTCGACCTCGCCCGCGTCGGGCTGGGCGCGCTCGGGATCGTCGTCGAGGTCACGCTCCAGACCGAGCCTCTCTTCGCGCTGCGCGCACGTGAGGGCGGAGGGGAGCTCGCCGAGGTGATGGCGTCGTTCGAGGAACACGCGTCCGGGACGGACCACTTCGAGTTCTACTGGTTCCCGCACACGACCCGGGTCCTGACCAAGCACAACACCCGGCTGTCGCTGCCGGAGACGCCGCTGGCGCCGGTGGGCCGGGTGCGCGGGTGGTTCGACGACGAGCTCCTCTCCAACCAGGCCTTCGGCGCGACCGTCGGGCTCGGTCTTCGGGTCCCTGGTCTGGTGAAGCCGCTGGCCCGCTTCGCCGCCTCCGCCCTCTCGCCGCGCGAGTTCACCGACATCTCCTACCGCGTCTTCACGTCGCGGCGGAAGGTGCGGTTCGTGGAGAGCGAGTACGCCGTGCCGCGTGCCGCCGGCATGGAGGTCCTCGCCTCGCTGCAGCGTGCGGTCGAGGCTTCCTCGTGGAACATCTCCTTCCCGGTCGAGGTCCGGGTCGCGGGCGGCGACGACATCCCGCTGTCCACCGGGTTCGAGCGCGAGAACGTCTACATCGCCATCCACACCGCGCCCTCCTCCCCGTGGCGCGAGGAGTACTTCGCGGCCTTCGAGCGCATCGCCGGCGAGGCCGGCGGCCGCCCGCACTGGGGCAAGATGCACACCCTCGGCGCTGCCGACCTAGCCGATCGCTATCCCCGCTTCGGCGACTTCGTCACCCTGCGCGACAAGCTCGATCCCTCCCGCACCTTCACCAACCCCCACCTAGAGCAACTCCTAGGCTCCTGACGCCGAGTCGGCGCAACTGTCCCAAGATCCGACGTCGAGTCGGCGCTAATGTCCCAAGATCCCGCGTCGAGTCGGCGCTAATGTCCCAAGTTATCCACAGCACCTGTGGATAACTTGGGACAGACGGGCCGGCTCGACGCTCTGGGGTGAGACATTTGCGCCGACTCGGGTTGATATTGCGGGACAGTTGCGCCGGGTCGGCGGGATGTGGGCCACACCCGGCTCTTCATCTGGGGGACTCCCCTGGGTCACCGGCCGCACCTAGCCTGACCCGATGCCGGAGCCGCCTCGACCGCAGCGGATCGCTGAGATCCACGGGCTGCGCGGGCTGGCGCTGGCGCTCGTCGTCGTCTTCCACCTCTTCGGCAACGGCCGCGTCTCCGGCGGCGTCGACGTCTTCCTCGCGCTGACCGGGTTCCTGGTGACCCGGTCGCTGGTCCGCCGGGTGGCCTCGTCCGAGCTGCGTCTGGCCGACCACTACGGACGTACGTTCCTGCGACTCTCGGCCCCCACGCTGGTCGTGCTGGCCGGGACGGCGGTGCTGATGGTGGCGGTCATGCCGCGGTCGGTGTGGGGCTCGACGTTGCGGGAGATCGCTGCTTCGGCCGCGTACGTCCTCAACTGGGAGATGATCCGGTCACAGCTCACCTACGGGGCGGCCGGGCCGGGCGCGAGCCCGCTGCAGCACTTCTGGTCGCTCGCGGTGCAGGGACAGTTCCTGCTGGTGTGGCCGCTGGTCGTGCTCGGCATCTGGCGGGTGGCGCGGCGGCGGCTGAGTCTGGTGCTCGCGCTCGTCGTGGCGGTGGCGTCCGTGGCCTCGTTCGTCTTCGCCTGGAGGCTCGGCGCGAGCGATCAGCAGGTGGCGTACTTCCACACCTTGACGCGCTTCTGGGAGCTCGGCGCGGGAGCGCTGCTCGCGCTCGGCCTCGACCGGTTCCGGCCTCCGCTGCCGGTCCGGCCGGTGCTCGCCTGGGTCGGGTTGCTCCTCGTGGTCAGCTCCGGGTTCTGGCTGGACGGCGCGGCGCTCTTCCCCGGACCGTGGGCACTGTGGCCGGTCGGCGGCGCTCTTCTGGTCGTGCTCGGGTCGGGGTCGGACGCTCGCTGGGGGCCGCAGCGCCCCCTCGCGATGAGGCCGCTGCGGTTCGTCGCGGACCTATCCTTCCCGCTCTACCTGTGGCACTGGCCGCTGCTCATCGCCTGGCTGAGCTGGACGCATACGACCCGGATCGACGTCCTGTCCGCGGTGGTCGTGCTCTCCGCGTCGACCACGCTCGCGTGGCTCACACATCGGTTCGTCGAAGGGCCCGTCGGGCGTCTGACCCCGTCCTTCGGCGGGATCCCGCGGGTGGCGACCGTCGCTGTCGTGCTCGCCGTCGCCGCGGGCGCGACCTTCACCGGCGCAGCCGAGGTCGAGCACCGCGACGCCGTGGCCAAGGCGGCGGCCGTACGCACCGCGGAGAGGTACGCCGGGTGCATCGGAGCCGCCGCCATGGACCCGACCACCGCGGGCTGCGAGGCACCCGACGGGCTGGTCGACGCCAGCCTCGGCTACCAGGCGCCCGACGGGTCGGCCTGCTGGTCGAACAAGGAGCGGCCGGTCCGGTTCAAGGTGTGCACGCTCGGGCCGTCTCATGGCTATTCGCGCCGCCTCCTGGCGATCGGCGACTCCCACAACAACCAGCTCGTACCCGCCTACCGCGAGATCGCCGAGCGTCGCGGCTGGCGCATCGACGTCGCCGGGCGAGCCGGTTGTCACTGGAACGCCCGAGATCGAGTCGGACCACCTCGGTCGAGCGTGGAGCTGTGCGGGGAGTGGAAGCGGAAGCTGGCCGCGTACGTCTCCGATGCGAAGGGGATCGATGCGTACGTCGTCATCCACTCCAGCCAGGTCGCGGTCGAGACGGTGGGCGAGGAGAGGCCCGCCGAGGCGATCAGTCGCGGGCTCGCGGAGGCCTGGGACAGCCGGCCCGACCCGTCGGTGCCTGTCATCGCGATCCAGGACAGCCCGATCTTCGAGGGCAACACCACCCGATTCGCACGAGAGGTCCAGCCGTGCATCGATGACCACGGGCTGGCGGCGAGGTCGGAGTGTGCGCGCGGCCGGCGCCAGGTCGTGCTTCCCGACGGCAGCGCCGGCGCCACCCGGATCGCCCGGAACGCTCATCACGTCGACCTCACCGACTACTTCTGTGGCGACGACACCTGCTCACCGGTCGTCGGGAACCTGCAGGTCTACCAGGACGGCTTCCACATCTCCCCCCTGTACGCAGCCACCCTGGCCCCCTACCTCGGCGACCGCATCGCCGCGATCCTGCGCTGACCCCTCCCGACTCGGCGACGTTGGGGGTCACCGGACCGCGACCGGCTCCGGTTCCTCTTCGCGTGGGAAGTGGGTCTGCTTGAAACGTA